>CALKXO010000287.1 GCA_938003615.1 uncultured Pirellulaceae bacterium
TTCGCTAGGATGTTTGTAGTACCGCCTTTAGGCGGAATGGAACCGGGATATCCTGTCAAATTCCGGCTAAAGCCGGTACTACGAACTGCGCGATCGATCCTTACAAAAGCAATGTCTCAAAAATTCACAACCTCTCCGAGAAGCGTATCCCTCTCGGAGAGAGGGACCTACGAATAACCTCCTGCTACTGAACTGAAGCAACCAAATTCCATGAAGAACCGTCTGTCTAGCTAATCGTTTATGATCGCTCTATTCCTTAGTGAGTGGGCCATTCTAATAAGTGGGCCACTAAAACTCGGGAAGAACCAGCAATAAATAATCCTAGAACTGCCTCGCCTGTGCCAGGCCTGCGCGCAGTCACGCCGCGACTATTTTCCTGCCTTCATCAGCCACGAGATCAGGTCTACCCTTTGTTGCTCCGTTAGTGGCGTCAGTAACCCATCGGGCATTAGTGATTGATCGGATAGTCTACGCTCTTCAATCGTTGTTTTGTCAATCTTTACAATCTCATCCTTGGTTTGAACGCCAATAATTCGATCGGTTTCCTCGATAACGACCCCGGTTACCAACCTTCCATCGTCCAAAAGAATCAGCGACGAACGAAATGATGTCGCCAATGAAGCACTCGGATCCAAGATGTTCTCAAGCAAGTAATTCAAGTTCGAACGATTGGCTCCGGTCAACTCAGGACCAATGCGCCCTCCCTTTGCGAACATGCGATGGCAGCTACCACAAACTTGCTCAAACACTCTCTGGCCATTTTCTAGATCCGCCCGTGCGAGGCGTTCTTCTGTCATCGCTTCAGACATCGTGGCAATCTCAGCCCTGCGCTCCTTCGAGGTTTGTCGAACTGCTCCCCAGACTTTTGCCAACAATGCCGTCAGCTCTTGGTTTTCAAAACTTGTCACCTGCCGCGCGTGCCACGCCGTAAAGTAGCCGCGTTCCATCATGCCGTCATCATAAGTCTCCAACAGCTGCTTGGCCCATTTGGGCCGTGCGGTAAGTGTGTCAATCGCAGCGGATTTTGCGTCGGCTCGAAATCTAACGAATGAACTGAAGATCATTTCGGGCACCTTCTGTGAATCAAGCCGGGTCATTGACTTTAACAAATCGACCGCAACGTCACGATCCGTCAATAGCGGCTTCAGACTGATCAATTGGTCCTCCGTAACAGCCGACTTTCCCAAAGAGCTAATTGCCTGTTTACGGGCTGATACGGAAACGGAACGATCGAGTGCGATCTTCAGTAACGAATCTATCGTTCTGCCTTCCCCAAAAACGCGACTCAATTCCTCAATGCGACCGGCGTCAGCAAGCCTGCCGGCTTCTGGCAACTTGGCGTGCTCACTAAAAGTTGCCACAAACACCGGCCACGACGCTGGCTGCTCCGCCCGTGACCATCCCTCAAGTCCTAACGAGAGGCCTTCAAGTATGTCACGGCGAACGGGTAACGAATCTGAAGTGGCAAGCCGTAGCAGTTTCTCGATCGCCGTTGGCTGGTTCTCAAGTTCTGCTGCCATCCGACGGGCAATATTCTTTCGAACGAGGGGGATTTGGCTGCTCCGCGCGAGTGAAACGGCAGCGTCCAAGTTTGGCATCAGCAACGGTTCAACTCGAAACCAAATCAAATGAGGTTGTACCCGATCATTAGCATCCTGTTCGTGCATCAACAAATTGCTTGCAACTACAAACGCATCCTTTGGCTTCAATCGGTCTAGTCCGCTCGCGATATACATACGCACCAACCCCGATGGATCGTTGGCTGCCATGTCCTTCAAACGCTGTATCGACGCAGGATTCAACTCAAGCAGTCCGTCCCCCAACAGCCTGACGGCCCAACTGCGTAGATGCGGATCGTCTTCATGACTCAATCGCACCAGATCCGCAGCCTCCATTTTGTCAATGCTGTACAGAAACCAGACAGCAGCCAATCGAACTGGAACGGAGAGCGCATCATTCTCCCACATCTTTTTCGCCGCCAGTAACGTCGCATCCTTGAGCGCGTTGTTGAAATGGCGGTTAACCAGCTCACGCCTCGCCGAACGAACCCACCATTGATTCGTTGAAAAGAATTTCTTCAGCAGATCCTCTTCAGAGAATTTGCTCAGATCAAACGAAAGCGCGCTCTGATCTTCAGTCGGCTCAGATTTATCTGCGTATGAGAGTTTGAAGATACGGCCAGAGCTTCGGTGTACTCCGTCGTTCTCATGGCACTCGCCGATGTCTGACCAATCCAACACGAACACGTTTCCGTCCGGACCATATCGCAGTTCGACACCGCGAAACCAAGGATCGCTGGTAAAGAAATCGTCTTTCCCGTGCGCGGCGACATAGGAATTGCCGGATCGTTTAATATGATCTTGATTGATTCGACGACCATGGAAGTTGAGCGTCATCAGCGTCTGATTGTAAGACTCGGGCCATGCTCCACCTTGGTAGATCATCAAACCGCTGTGCGCATGTCCGCCACCCGCGGCGTCAGTCCCCGACGAGAGGGCGCCCTTTTTGGCGGTAGCCCAATGTTCTCCTTCGGCCCAATGAACGTGATCGGCTGTTTGCTTGATCACCTGATAGGTAAACGGATTTTCGTGCGCCCCATACATACGAGAAAAACGCGCTCCGGGGACAACATGAAACAGATGGCCGATGACGGTGTTGATCATAAACATCTCGCCATACTGGTCATAATCCCAACCCCAAGGATTTGTCGATCCTTGGGCGACGATCTCGAATTTCCCGTGAATCGGGTGATACCGCCAGATGCCGCAATTGATCTTCTGCCGCTCGCCGGCAGTCGATCCCGCTAGTCCAACTGCCGAAGTCGCCATAATGCCGTGGCGTCCATACAGCCAACCATCTGGCCCCCAACGAAGCCCGTTAACGATATTGTGCCCCACGGCTTCGTCGTCAAAGCCAACCAAAATCGTTTGAGCAGGTCCATCGGCGGCGTCGTCTCGGTCATGATCAGGAATGAAGATCATTTCGGGTGCCGCCGTCAGCCAAACGCCTCCTACACCAATCTCAATTCCCGTAACCAATTTAGACTGATCCCAGAAGACTTTCCGCACGTCAAATTGGCCGTCATTGTCTGTGTCTTCAAAGATTAGAACCCGATCATTTACGGATCGGTCAAAACGGAGGTTGCTGTCGCCGTAAGTGTAATTCTCTACGACCCACAATCGTCCGCGATGGTCAAACGTCATGGCTATCGGTTGACGAACATCGGGCTCAGCCGCGCAAACGGTAGCCGAAAAACCTTCCGGTAACTTAAATGCCGCGAGTGCTTCTTGGGGTGAGGTAAACGGTTGAGTTATTTCCTGAGTGTTCTTAACAACAGGATTCTTTTGCTCAGAGCCTCCATCATCGTGCATACACAAAAAGAGAGCGACGTAGGCGATACACAAAACTTGCGACAACACGAGCGACCACCATTTCAGAGACTTGCTGGGAAACCCAAAACGATTTTTGGACCGCCCTAAGTTTACCATGCAACGAAGGCAGGTGACAGTTTTCGCATTTCACAACTGGCCAATTAGATATGCTGTTGGTAGCCGATTTCGCAAGAGTCTGGAAGCAAGTTGATACCTGCTGCGGAGCGTCCATTCGTCAAAAGACCTTACTTTTCCAACGGCAGCAAGAATAAATCTTTGTCCGATTTGCCCCGTACATCGTCAGCTCTTAGAGGCTTCGCATTATCGGTTCGCTCTTTAATGTCTCTTTCACTCGCAGGTTGAGCGACTGAAAATCCCTGACGATCGGCAGCATCATCCTTTTCGTCTACTACTTCAACGACAGAGTTGGACATCGTTTCCACCACTGGGCGACGACTATGGTTTAAGAAAGGCAACAGGCGGCCAAGGAAGCGATTTCTGTAAATGGCCTTTTCAGGCTTGCACTCAACACAGCAACTCCGGCAGCAGCGCTCGCAAGCCTCATCTTGTTTCCAAAACGATAGTTCCTCGCTTAATCGGCGCGAGCCTACGACGATGCGATCACCGGGCTGCAATTGGTAGTTTGTCGTGACGTCGCCCAGTTGAGTAATCTGGCGGTAGCAAACCGGCAAGACGACTCGACATGCCTCCGGAGACGTAGGACGCACCAAAATAATATCGCAAGCCGAGGCTTTCGACGTCAAACCACCTGCTCGTAGGATCGCGTCCAGCACATGTTCGTGGCCGTCGATGCTGTAAGCCGCTGGAGAACCGACTTCTCCCAGTACGTAGACTTCCTGAGCGTTGGATTCGATCAGTCGGACATTCATCTGCGTTGTTATTCCGGTGAGGCCAATTTGGTCTTCCACCGCTGCCTCGACTGCTTCGACCGTCATTCCTGTCACGCGTATACGCCCAAACTCGCCAAGATCAACCGACCCATCAACTTGGATCTTTTGATCGCCCAGCGATCCAATCTCCGAATCGAGATCGGTTGGCTCGATCAGAATCCGGTCGCCGGGTTCAAGAAAATAGTCGCCCAACTCACGCTTATTAAGCTCATGTGGCAGTCCGCTGGGAAGCGGCGAAAGGGCCGCAAACTCTTTGGCTTTATCGGTAAGGTGAAACTGCGCCGGCCAACCGCTCAACCCCAAGCTACTGCAACCGGTAGAAGTTGCGATTAGACATGCGGAAAGCAGAAGAAACAGAGCAATTGATAGTCGTTGATGCGACATTGGAGGCGAAACCTGACCGGTGAGCGAAACGCTTTTTCCATCGGAATGATGGGTACATTCCTGAAAATCGTCACATTCGATACCTTAGATAACGCTAGAAAGGTGAACACGGAAAAAAGGAATAATCGGTAAAGTCAACGAGTGCTGCTGGCCAAATTAACGCTACCGGGCACCGGTTGTCAGCACCGGTAAGACGCGCAAACAAATGAAAACTCACTAACACCCGGTTCCACTTGGTTGCGCGCCGGCCTGGCTTCGGTCTGTTATTGCAAACCAGACGAGCTCTTCGATTCACCCGTGGCGGTTCAGGTTGCCTTACTTTTGCTCTTTTACAACCCGTGTGGGTAGAGCCATGTATGATGGACTACGAGCGAAATCTGATGGACCGCGAAATTCAACGAGAGCTAGCAACGGTGGGCTCAACGGCACCAAGACAGTCTCTTACTACAAACGGCACAATCTTTGCTGTCATCATCAAAGCCAGACAATTGGGCGATGAAAATCGTAGCCGACGGTAATGATCATTCCCGGGACAACACACCGCATGCCCCACTTCGAACCACAACAGCGTAGCATTCGTACCCGCGGCGGTGTATTCCATTTGTCGCAATTCATTAGGATCGTGAGTCTGTTATCCTGCGCGATGTTTTGGTCGAGCACCGATCCTATATACGCTCAGCAAATCCCCGACTACCCCGTCGGCCTCGTGCCGCGGTCAGCGCTTAGCGCTGACAAGTCATTTGATTACGACTTCGATAACATCTCAGCCCCAACCTTGCAACGATGGCTCGACCGTGTCGGCGTGGAACTACCGGTAGAGCTCGATGGCGCACTCTCGGGATGGGTGTGGGTCGAGCGTGATCAAAGCTGGTTTGATGTTGCAGGGTTTCGAGTCGAAGCAGCAATCACTTCGCCGTTACTCAACATCAGCGATTGGAAGGTAGAGGAAGCCCAATTGAGACTCGGCTACGTCAACGGCACATGGTACGTCGGCAGCCTGTCCGGCACCGTACGCTCGCCGATCGACGCAGCGCTGATCGGTCAATTCAACTCCAACGCAAAAATCTCCACTGGAGAAGATGCGGTCTCTGAAGTGGATGTGAACATTGGTCAAGTCAGACTCAAACCACTGCTGACAGCTTTGGGCGTCGACGCTGACGTGGATAATGACAACGGCACTCTGACGCTGAACGCAACCATTCCGATGTCCACGGCGCAGGAGGTTGGCACTTGGACTGCCACCGGAGATGTGTCCATCACAAAATTTACGTCCAATTTCATACAATCGCCCGGTAACACATCTGCCGCGCTGTCCTTGTCGGAGGGGACGTGGGAAATCAATAAGGGCCTAATCGATGTCGCATTGCAGAAAGTCAATTTCTCGGGCACTGGTCAGCTGACCAATGAATTGACTTATCGTTTAAACGTCGATGCTGATGCGATTAACGCCGCAGAGTTGCTGCAACAAATTGGCCAGCCGGAATTGGCGGCAAAGCTATCCGGATTCGCAACACTGAACGCTTCGGTTGCCGGCGATCAAACGACCGGCATCACCTCCGCAGTCGCGCAAGTCGATTCAAAAACGCTCACATTGCTTGACCAAGCTGTTTCGGATTTAATTGCGTCGGCGGAATACACCGCGACAGGTACGAAAGTTGAAATCGAAACAGCAACATTGGCTGGCGGTACAGTGAAGGGAGCCCTAGCATGGACAGCTTGGGACGAAATCGTCGAGGGACTTCCACGCACAGCTAACTTAACCATCAACGGTGTCGAACTTTCACAGCTGCAGATTCTTAAAGAGTACGGCGTCCGCGGGATCACAACGGGAAAAATCAACATCCAAACAATCACAGCGAAACAGGACGACACACAAACCATCAGTCAGCAAACGGATGACCAAAGCCGTGAGTACGACTGGACGGGCAGCGGCGATCTGAAAATTAATACTCTAGCGATAGGCGAAACCAATTTCGGTCAAACAAGACTCGAGTTTCGCAGACGAGATGCAAAATCCGATTTGACGGCGGACGTCGAAGTCGCAAACGGTTCCGGATCGGTGAAGGCAAACGTTTCCGCCAAACTATCGCTTAATCGTGGAAAGGGCGGAGTTCGATTGCGTGGCACTGAGATCGAAAGTTATTCAGCAAGTGGAAATTTGAACAACTACGATTTGGTAGCTCGAATCGACAATGGCGGACGGACCGTGATTCCCGCGCGTGTTCAAGGAAGTTTCAGCGTCCGCGGTTCGCAAACGAACTGGCTGGGCAGCGGTGCGGCAAATCTCTCTGATTCGGTATTAAAGATTTCTGATCGTAGACTGCGAATCGAACTGGCAGAACTGACCTTCAACGCGGATGAATTTCGTGTGTCGGAACTTCGTTTGCTTGATGCGGCCGGACGCGTCTCCGGAGCCGGTATTATTCAACGTCAGAACGCTGGCGATCACTTGCTCAGGCTTCGCATCTCCAATCTTGAGCTTGGGCACTACTTTTCAACGTTCGCAACTACACTGCCGGTGGCTCTACGTACTCTAAACGCTACCGCCGCGATCGACATCGAACTAACGAAACCCGCCTTTGAAACGGCGTTGACCGACCGCTGGAAAGGGAACTGGGATGGAGCCCTCACCAAACTTACTCTCAAAGGGCAATCGTTAGGCGAACTTTCGACCGTTGGCTCGATTGATGAAGAAGGACTACAAACCCGACTGAAAGGGAAGCTTCTGGGGGGTTCACTGGATGCAACTCTTCAACTTCCGAAAAGCCAGCGTGATAAAAAAACGCAGCCGCCGTTTCGCTTTCTGGCAACGGCTAGCGACTTGGAAATTCGGAAATTGGTCGCCGCGTTGACTAACCCAACACAAGGAAAGCGATTCGTTGGCAGGTTATCAACGAAGATAGCGGCTTCAGACAGCGCGACTGAGAGTATTGAGATCGACGCCGAATTAAAGTTGCCGAGGTTAGTTCACGATCAAAAGGTTTTGGCTAGAGATCTAACGGCAAAGCTAAAATGGAAGGACGACATCGTGTCGATAGAGCGCGCGGCGGGCGGTCTGGCTGGCGGAGTGTTTGAGGCTCGTGGTCGACTGAAGCTATCGAATGACGACGGGGTTAAGCTTGTTGGCGGCCATCTAAATCTAGCGGCGCGGCAATTAAATGCCCATCGAATTGTAAAAGCGATAACGCCACAATATGCGGGCTACTACGCAGGAGAAGTGAGCTACCGCGGTTCAGCGCACTACCGGCGAGGAATCGAGCTTTCCGGCTCTGCTAAAGTAAAAGACGGTTCACTCTTTGGTTTGCCGATCCAACTGGGCCGCGGAAATGTAAGGGCCAGCTTTTCTGCTGATGGCGCTTTCAAACGCATTGTTTCGAACGATTTACACGGAACCGCGCTGGGCGGGCATTTTGAAGCCGGACTAAAAATTACCGGCGGATCCAATTTCACCCTGGCGACCAATGGTCGAATCGTGCGAGGGCACATGGAACAACTAAGCCGTGGCTTGGGTTTTGAACAAATTGCAGGCGCAGGTCAATTTGATGGCCGATTTGATATTGAATCCAGTCGAATTGAATCGATTGATGCTTTGCTGGGCAGCCTAGAAATGCAGTTCAACAACGGAGACGTGAAGAGTATTCCATTGCTTTCGAGTCTTAATCGATTCGTGCCTCTAACGCAGTTTGCTTCGACCGACATCGAATCTGGAAGCTTGCATGCTCAACTGGGACAAGGACAACTTCGAATAAGCGACGCTATGCTCAATAGCAAAGCGTTTGTGATCGCAGCCAATGGCACCGCATCTTTGGATGGATTTGGTCTTGATTTGAACGCCGTGATGCAAACCGGTGGCGGCGTGGAGCAACGAATCACTCAAAACGTGTTGAATCGATTGATCCTTGGCTCAATTCCTCAAGTAGCGTTGATCAGCCAAGTTAACGAACTGGTACGCAACCGAACGATCTTCGTTCACATTGGCGGCAGTCCGGGTCGGCCTGTCATTCAGGCCAAACCGGGGAAGATCCTACTTCGCGCTTTTCTACAGAACTTTAGCCGGGGTGTTACCGGCGATATCCCTGTCATTGGCAACTGATCTGCGGACTCGGCGCAGTGCGTACGAGAGTACGATACTGCCGCCGTGTAGAACGGCGATTTCAGATGACGGAAACCGAACTTCCTATCGCTATCGCTGATGCAACTGGCTAGTCGAGATCAGTCGAGCGAAACGGCGCCACAACCTTCTTAATCTTGCGGCTTCTAGGTTTAGAGAAAGTAATTTTTGAATGCGAACCGCCGACGGTTTCAGGACCAACTCGAACCGAGGCATTGGCCGTTCGTGACTCCATCTGCAAAGTCTCGGTGGACGCCGCTGGTACAGAACTGGCGTTTCCTGAAACTCCGACCGCGTCGGGCAGTTCAATATCACCGAGGTACTTCTTGCGTACCTCTTCGTTGCGTACAATCTCTTCGGCAGACCCACTGACAAGGATCCTACCTTCACTGACGACGTAAGTTCGATCGGCAGACTGCAGAATAGCTCGCGCGTCGTGATCGGTGATCAGAACGGCAATCCCCTGCTGACTCAACTCTTTGATCACCACGCGAATGTTCTGCACCGTCACCGGATCGATCCCAGCAAAGGGTTCGTCCAACATAATGATCCGGGGATTCGAAACGAGACAACGAGCGATTTCCAACCGCCGGCGTTCTCCGCCCGAAAGATCTCCCGCTTTGGATTTACGAATATGCGTGATCTTGAATTGCTCTAACAGTTCTTCGCAGCGTGTCTTTTGTTGCCGCCACGAAAAGCCCAGCAATTGCATCATGCCTTTAAGATTCTGTTCGCAGTTAAGTTTTGCGAAAACGCTGGACTTTTGTGGAAGGTAACCCATACCGCCCTCACGCGCTCTCAGATACATCGGCCACTTCGTGACGTCTTTGCCTTGCAGGAAGACGCGCCCTCGGTTGGGCGTCACAATCCCGCACATCATTTTGAAAGACGTAGTCTTTCCGGCACCGTTAGGGCCAAGTAACCCCACGATTTCGCCTTGGTTAACAGAAAGCGAAACGCCATCCACCACTCGTCGGCGTCCGTAGATTTTCACCAATCCATCGGCTTCTAGAATTGACACGCTTCACCTCCATGAATCAAGACAGCAACATCCAACCAATCGGCTATCGAATCATCTTCATCCGTTTGAAGTTAGGAAAAATTGGCAACGGCTCGTTAAGCGAATGGGGCCAGAACACCAACAAGGCGCGACCAATCAACATATCACGCTCGACAAACTTCGGCCCCGACCAGACTCTTCCGTCCAAGCTCTGAGCGCTGTTGTCTCCCATCGGCAAAAACTGATCCTTACCTTGGTCCTCGTAATCCTCTAAGAAAAACATCGGCTTGGTTTGCCCTTTCTTTCGGGTAAACAGCGCTCGAGCTTCATCGGTGTCCCATTTCTCTGGGCTTCGCATCATCTGGTAAACCAGCGTCGGATCGGCCAATGACTCGTTTTCCATTGTCGAAACACGCACACCTTCACGGCGCGAATTACGTCGATACTTCATATCACCGAACCGATGAAAACGCTCCAGCAAACGGTCGATGGAGTCTGTTCGATCCGTTGAACCATAGTAAACGTCTCGGAAACAAGCGATGTGGTCCACGACAACTTCAAGGTTCTGGCATCCGATCCCCAAGGGTTCCGCATCCCCGGGATCATCAAGCGAGTAATGAGGGACAGGAATGTCCGACCGCCGATAATCGGCCGCATCGAATTCGACCAAGTCATCATTGACCCAAAAGTAGATTCGGTCATCCGCATTGAAGATTCGGATTTGGTAGCTTCCGGGGGCATTGATTGATGTTTGCCCAACTGGCGCGGCAACGGTTTTTCCATCTGGATCGACAAAAGCGATATCGGAACCTTCAGGAGATCGCACCGACAGAGTCGCCTGCCCGGTTTTTACGTCTACGCTGCATGTAAAGTGAGCTCCTCCTTCAACGATGTCGAAACTCAAACTGCCCTTACCGGAGACAATCTTCAAATCGGCCTCAAAACCGATGTCGCCGACCCAGTGATAGCCAACACTTTGCTTGTCCGAGGAACCCACAACGCCATCGTTATGAGCCACATAGTCGTTGACTAAACGCCCTTTGATCTTTAGTTCTTCGACCTGACCTTTCTCTTTGAGCATTTCGTTAATCTGTTCCCATTCAACTTCATCGGGCCGATTATTACTAAAACGCAACCAACTGGTTTCAGGCCGAGCTGTTGCTTTGTAACGCAAACTTTCTCCGTATCCTTCACCCGCCCAGTTTGGCTCACCATCGCGCTGCTCCCAAGAACGCGGCCAGCCAACTTGCCTTAGACTGCTGCCGAAGTGATCGGTGTCCGCAATGCGTTCAGCGATTTGGACCAATTTCTCCGCCGGCTTGGGCTGAATGGTTTTACTCCACGTCTCATCCGCTTGTCGATTCATGGTGTAGATATCACCATTCTCGATCAGGATATTCTCTCCCGGCAAACCGATCAGCCGTTTAATATAATTCTGTTTTGCGTGATTCGGATTCTTAAAAACGATCACGTCGTAACGCTGCGGATCCTCAAAATCGTAGACGAATTTGTTGACCAGAATCCGATCCCCGTTAAAGGTCTTGTGTTCGGGATTAGCGCGCTTGGTAGGTGACGTGTAACGACACAACGGACAAGTCGTGGCTGCAATTTTTACGTCGTGGCTGGCCCCGATCTGAAACTGGTGACCACACTGGCTACATCCCAAATCCTTGTGCTGTCCCTGTAAGGAAGGCGCCATGGATCCAGTCGGAATGATGAATGCTTCGGCTTCGAACGCTTTGAACATCATGGCTAGGACAACCGCAATCACGATCGATTCGACAGTCTCCCGAACCGCCATGCTCTTAAAAAAGCCGAACATGTCGTTAGACTCTTCGTCAGCATAGATGGTCTTGGTCGCTTTCGCGCCGACCTTTGGTGCTGGGGATGCTTCTCCCGAAAAAGAGCGTTTTCTTCGTTTGGCCATGAAATATTTGAAGGCAGGAAAGTGGATCGGCAGATGTTTTTTCGGACGTCTATACTCGGACAAGATTGTAGCCGTTTGACGTTTCTTTGAATATATCGATCCTATCGGCACCGCCAAAACTGCTCTGGTCGAATCCCAAGGCGTTTTTGCGTCTGTTGGATGTCAATTCGAAACCGTTTGGCGTCTTCCGGGTACCCCTTGGTCGGCTTAAGCCCATCCTGATGCCCTGCCCAATAGCCGTTCCAAGCCTTCATATATACCTCGCGGACGTATTTGGACACCATCGACGCCAAGGCCACCGCCAGTTGTCCCTCTCCACGAGCCGTGAACCGAATTTGTGCGTCCATACCTTCTTCGGACCAATGATAGGCACTCTGCTCGGCAGTTTCTTTTTCGGTCTCGACGGCGCTATTTGTCAAATACCCCTCAATCATGTCACGGTATCGAGAGCGCCCACCATGCTTGTCACAGTCCACCAACACGGCCCCATCACATCCGGAACACAAGCGTTGAACCACCTCCATCGTTCGGCCAGACAGAACATTCGCCTTGTTTCCGTGGCTGACGATGGAGTCATTAAAATCTTCCGGCAAAACGATTTCAGCGTCCATCGCCAACAGAGATACATTGCTTGCTTCACATTGAGTCAAAAAGCGATCGGCGGCCGTTGCGACATCATCAACAGAACATTCCAGCGGCAGTTTGATTTCCTGATTGATGCCTCCCGCCAGCCAGAACACCTCCTCGAAAAAATCGTCGCTGACATCCCGTTTCACCGCCTGCGTCAACGCGCGCAACGTCCGAGGAACAGTTCCTGAAACCAGCGACAACGTCGCAAGCACAGACTTTTCAAGGTGCTTGATGGACTTGCCGCGATAGACGACTTTTGAATCTGCAATGGCGATGCTTTGTCCGTCTCGTTTTTTTCGGCCCGGCGGTTGCGGCGCGACGCAAGGCGCGAGCAGTTGGTAGAGATCATCGTCACAGCTGTTAGTTTTCCAGAGCGTGCCCGTCACCACTAACGGGCCAAGGTTCGGACCGTAGCCTGCCTCGTCAGTTCCAATCTTGAACGCCATAAACCCTCTCCAAAAAAATTCAACGATCAGACCGCACTGCGCGTTTCGACGAAAACCAAGTGCTGTTGAGCGTCAGCCCCATGGACGAAAGGCAAGCTCTTATTTCCGATCCAGCAAGACAATGTAAACTTTTTTGAATAATCGTCCATCGTCCTACAAGTTAGTCCACGGATGCGAGCACTACCGGACCGGTACCAGACTCATTTCCCAGTGACCAAGAAACCATGCTCGGATGGTTTTTGTCTCGTTCCACCAGACGGTAAACGCGACTGCAAATGGCTGCCGTCCAAGAAGCCTTCTAAATGTTAAAACGCGGGCAAATCACGAGCTGGCCAACGCTCGTCATAGATGTCTATTACGGAACCGCTCAACGGCGATTCCAGAACCGCTTTTCCGTCAGCATCATGAAGTTGCGCCGTAATCTTCCAGACCTTCAACTCATTGGCCTTAAGATTTTTGGCTTTCGCGGGATCAACCGCAACGCGCGCGCGAAAAAGAACCGCTCGGCAACTTTCGCTACCGAGCGGTTTTGTCTTTCTTTTGTCTTTCAAATGTCGGTTCCGAATTCGCATCTTAGAGCTAGGAACCGCCACTATTGAAAGCAGAGCCGCTGATGTTTGCGATAATATCGAAATTGTAAATCGTGTCAAAATCAAGCGAGCCACCACCGGGATTATTTGTTCCGTCGACGTTTAGGTTGCCACCGACCGTGTCAACATTGTAAGTTCGTAGTGCTTTCAGATTGGTTGCTGTTTCCCCAAAGGGGGGCGCTGTTGTGTCGTCGCGAACGGTCGCGCTAGGGTTGTTTCCCCAAGGAACCCAAATAACCCTCACAGAGTCCCGTCGCAGAATGCCTATTTTTCGGGCTGCTTGCTTCTTGCCCGGTTTACAGGCGAGTAAAGCTCTACGAAGATCACGCCAAAACATCTTTCACTACACTCCCGTGAACGTTCGTCAGCCGTCTTTCCAAACCATTATGGTAGAAAGTAAGCCGTTCATGGTCCAATCCCATCAGGTGTAGCAGCGTCGCGTTGAAATCATAAACAGACGTTTTATTGGTCGCCGCTTTGAATCCAAACTCATCGCTCTCTCCATAGCTGACCCCTTGCTTCACACCGGCTCCGGTCATGAAACAAGTAAACGCACCTGGATTATGATCACGGCCCGTTCCGTTGGCTTGTAGAAACGGCATGCGGCCAAATTCGGTCGCCCATACCACCAGCGTGTCCTCCAGCATTCCACGCTGCTTCAAATCGGCGATTAACGCCGCAGTCGGTTGGTCCATGATCTCGGCCTGCATCGCGTGCGTCTTTTTGATGTTGGAATGTGAATCCCAGTTCGTTATTCCATTTCCGCCAGCCGGGTCGCTGCCGTTGAACAGTTGTACTACTCGCACGCCCTTTTCCAACAGTCGGCGAGCCAAGATGCAGTTCCGCGCGTAGTGGCCACGCAGTTTGCTGCCGCCCTCGACGCCGTAAGCCTTCAGCGTAGCGGCTGTCTCTCCTGAAAGATCCATCACGTCCGGAACCGACATCTGCAT
>CALKXO010000288.1 GCA_938003615.1 uncultured Pirellulaceae bacterium
AACACCGAACACCGAACACCGAACACCGAACACCGAACACCGAACACCGAACACCGAACACCGAACACCGAACACCGAACACCGAACACCGAACACCGAACACCGAACACCGACTAACCGACTCTCAGCTTCGAACGAATTTGTTCAATCGCATCTTTGACAGGATAATTCGATGAGGAAAACTTCAGCTCCGCGTTGTCGGCAATCAAAGTTGCGATTTTCTTCTGAGCAGCGATAACGGTGCTGTGGCTGCGATTGCCGAAGTAGTCACCAATCTCCGACAACGCCGAATTGGTGTGCTCACGCGCTAAGTACATGGCCAACATGCGGGCCGAACTGATCGTCTTGCGGCGACTGGAAGATCGAAGGTCAGCCGGTTTAACGCCAGTCAATTCGCAAACGGCGCTTTCGATCGTTACCATCGACGTGCCAAGATTCGACATCACGAGCAAATCTTTCAACGCTTCGGCGGCGAAGTCGACCGTCATTGTCGGCTGCCCCATCGAAATCGAAACAGCTCGCAAGCGATTGACGGCTCCTGAAAGCCGACGCACGTCACGCGTAATCTGCCCAGCAACCAGATTCACTACCTCAACAGGCAGCTTGAAATTTCGCTCGCGGCACATCCGGTTGACAATAAACACTCGGCCTTCGTGGTCAGGCCACGTCAGCGGACAACTCAACCCGCCCGCTAATCGGTTAACCAAATCACTGCCCAGAGAACTCAGCTCCAACAGTGAACGATCTGAAGAAAGGATGACTTGCTTGCCTTGGCGGACCAGCGTGTCAAGTGTGAACTGAAATTCGTTCAGCGTTGCAGTCTTGCCAGCAAGAAACTGAATGTCGTCGATCGCGAACAAATCAAGATCACGATACTTCTGGCGAAAGACGGGCAAGCCACGATTGTCCCGCAGCGCCCCCACAAACAAACTAGTGAACTGCTCGGCCGACAGATACACACAACGCTTCTTGCCCAAACGTCGACGATAGAAATTCGTTACCGCCTCTAGTAAGTGACTCTTCCCAGTTCCCGATGGACCATGAATCAACAGCGGCGTAAATTGGTCTGGCGTTTCGGTCACCTGCTCCACGCCAGCTCGGGCGATGCGATTGGAAGAACCGAACCAGAAATCCTTCAACGAATACTTTGAATGAGAACGCTTGTTACGGGACGCTGTCCTCTGACCAACGCTTGGAGAATCGCCCGTGCGAGTTGCGGCGGTTGAGTTTGCTGATTTTTCTGACTGGGCAACTTTGTCCGAGTCCGCCGCATTGTCCGAGTCCGCCGCATTGTCCGAGTCAGCAAACTGAACGCCTTGGCTGGTCGTCTGATTCGACGACACGCCCTCCGCAGGATCGGCCACTTCAAACAAGCATGCCTGATTGCTCAGCGGCTTACGGCTGACTGGAACCTTGGACTGTTTAGCTGGCCGCACGGAGAACTCAATCTCAACATGTGCCCCGCAGACGGCATTAACGACTTCTCGCACGTCCTTGCCGAATTTGTTCTGCAAGCGGTTGAGCGTAAAGTTGCTCTCGGATTGAATGAAAACCGTCGAATCACGGAACTCAACCGAACCACTGCCCGAAAACCACAACTCGTACCGCACCAATCCAAGCCGGTCCGCCAGACGTTCGACAATCGCTGACGAGATCTGGGCGTCGGTAGGGGCATCCGAATCTAGGCTATCGGAGCCGGTGGGGGAGGCAGTTTCCTTGGTCGACAAATGCGCGTCCTAACGGTTTATCGATACGCGACGCAAACGGAGGTGGAAGTGGAAAACTTGGCCCAAACTGATGGCCAACATGTGAGCGGCAGTTGCTCACCTTCTTGCCAGCAGCAAGAACTTAAAAAGTGCTTCGTTTCCTTCGAAACCCGTAAACGCCGTATCCTTAATTTGACTTGTAGCTGGCTCGCTTCAGTGCGACCCATAAATGTCTCTTAACAGATGGCGATTCTAAAGTTGCTAGCAGGTCTGTCAAATGTCTATTCGCAAATTCGATCCAAGTTTTCTCAAACGTCAACAAACGCTTTCCGAGTTTTCAAAAAAGATTGAAAAACCAGCTAAGTCCCTACCAGTTGCCAGTGTTGATAATTTGTCGCTTGTGTGACGATGACTTCTCAGTCAGCTATTCCAATGTTTTTTCGACAACAACACAAAGCTCTTGCAGCCCCTCGCACCATATCGCCTAAAACTCCTATAGTTCTCCGAGTGAGTCCGGCTACCTCCGCGAGACCACTGGAGCACAACCACTGTTTCTTTATTTTTAGCAGTGCCACCGATTGACAGGGCAACAAACAGAGCGCCGCGCCTTTTAAGCACCCGGCCATAAGTTTCCAATTGAAAAAGGAACCGTGGCTAGTGCCAAAACGGCTAGTGGTGTCTGAAAACTTATGACCTAGTGCTTAGGTGGTCGGAACTAATCTTTGATCTTCAATGCCGCATCGAGCGCTCTCGCTGTCGGAGGCGAAGGCTTGAAGCTGCCCGGCCGTTTCCCCGAAGCGATGTCGAACGGCGTCCAGCCGCGTTTGTTCTTTTTATTCCAAACAGCCGGATCAGCGCCCACTTTTGCCAACGTCGCTACAGCCGAGGGGTAGTTGCGATAGGCGGCGCCATGCATGGCCGTCTCCCCATTGTTGTCGACGACATTGGGGTCAACGCCAAATTCCGCGAGTATTTCGATAGCGCGATCAACTTCTTCTTCGGTGCCCGCTTCTTCGCCAACGGCGACCACGCCAACCCCCGCCGCGGCCATCATCGTAGTGCAACCGTCGACGTTTGTTAGTTTCGGATCAGCTCCCAGTTCCAGCAGGAGGTTCATCAGTTCGATATCGGCAGTACGCGACGCCAGCAGCAACGGCGTCAGACCTTTGGGGTTGAGCTTACAATAGCCGGGCTTCTTTCCGTCGGTCAACTGGAGATTCACATCAGCACCGGCCTCAATCATAGCTCTGACAAAATCGATACTTGTCAGGTCACCCGACCCACGTGGCTCGGGGTCGCCTTCCACGTTGTCACCCTTGTCTGCTTTTCGCACCCACGTCACGGCATGGAGCGGGGCGAATTTGCTACGCTGGTCATTCGGATCAGCGCCGTGTTCCACCAACTTTAATGCCAATCGAAAGTGGCCACTTTCGACAGCCAACATCAACGCCGACATTGCGTCTCGAGGATTGCGGCCGCTGCTGTTCTTGGGGTTCATAATTGCATTCACATCAACGCCGTTGTCCAAAAACAGTTCGGCAACCGCCATGTGCCCCTCGCGGACCGAAAACAAAAATGCCGTGAACCCGGACTTCAGGTTTAGACTAATATCTGCGTGCGCTTCGATCAGTTTACGAACCACATCAACATGGCCCGCAGCGGCGCCCCACATCAATGCGGTGTTTCCGTTGCGCTCGCGCAAGTCAATTTTGGCATCCGCCTGAATCAAACGCTCGACAATTCCGACTTCGCCTCGGCGGGCGGCCAGCATCAATGCCGTTTCTTTTCCGTGACCTCGTCCATCAACGTCGGCGCCCGCTTCGAGCAATCGATCGACTAACGTGACTGATCCGAACTGACTGGCCAGCAATAACGGTCGCGTTCCATATTCCGTCGCCGAATCGAGGTCCACATTCAGCTTCAGTAGTCTTTCGACCGTCGGTAGATGACCGTGAAAAACGGCCCAGTGCAGGGCAGTCATTCCATCGCCTTGAGATGCCCCTAACATTTCCTCAGTCAGATCGCCGGCGCCCATCATCACCTGAACAGATTCCCATTGGCGTTGCTGGATCAAATCAACGAGCAGTGCATTCGATTTATCGTGAGTCTGGGCACGGACCAGCGCTGTTGGTGAAAGCATAAAGAGCAACGCGACAACGATTGCTAGGTTTAAGACCAGATTCTTCAGGCGGCATCTCATAACAACCACTATAGATTCACTGGATCGAAAAGATCGTCGACGGTACCCGTGCTATCTGCAAACGACTCCATCGGTACGCCAACTTTGTTTAGCAACGTCAGATGAAGATTCGACAACGGCGTCGGATCGTCGAACTTTAAGTGACGGTTTCCTTTGCCTGCTGCACCACCGGCAACCACGATCGGCAAATTGGAGTGATCGTGAGCGTCTGGATCGCCCATACCGCTGCCGTACATATAGACTGAATTATCCAGCAGCGTTCCATCTCCTTCGGGAATCTCTTTCATCCGTTTAAGAAAATCAGCGAACAACGAAACGTGGTGGCGATTGATCTTGGCGACCTTTTCAAGTTTCTCGGGATCGTTGCCGTGATGCGTTACCGGATGATGCGGATCATCGACACCGATCTCTGGATACGATCGCGTACTGGCTTCACGAGCCAATTGAAATGTCACCACACGCGTGATGTCGCCTTGGAAGGCGAGCAGTTGTAGATCGAACATCAGTTTGGCATGATCCGCGTACTCCACGGGAACGCCAACCGGACGATCGAGGTCCGGCAGCGGATTGTCTGCCGCCGTACGCTGAGCCAATGAGATGCGTCGTTCGACTTCGCGGATGCTGGTCATGAAACTGTCGATCCGATTCCGATCCGCAGATCCGACTCGCCTGCCAATTCGTTTAATTTCACCGGTGACCGAATCAAGCAAGCTTGCTCGACGTTTCAATGCAGCCGCACGTTCTTCAGGAGTGCCTCCGTTTCCAAAGAGCGACTCAAACACAACACGCGGATGAGCTTCAGACGGCAAAGGACGCGTTGGCGATGCCCACGAAAGGTTATTCTGATAGACGCACGCATAACCGTTGTCGCACTGACCGACCGTAGACAACAGATCCATCGACAATTCGAGCGATGGTAACTGAGTCTGCTGACCGATATGTTTGGCAGCGATCTGATCGACAGTGGTCCCGTTGTAGTAGTCTGTACTTTCAGTCCGTTTGGCTCGTGCCGCGCTCAGGAATGCCGAATTTGACGTCGCATGCGAACCGGGATAGGCGTTCTGCAAGTCCATATTGGAAACGACCGTAACTTGATCGCTGATCGCTTGCAGCGGCGAAAGACTGAACGGCAATTTCTCGAGTGATTTCTCCTCAGGCGTCCATTTCGCCGGATTGAATCCCATAGGAATGTAGACGTAGCCGATACGTTTGAGCTGCTGCGGAGCGGCAACCGTCGCTGCCGTTGCTGTCAGTGCGGGGACCATGGCATCCAAAAGCGGCAACGCCACAGCTACACCCGCGCCCCGCAACAACGTGCGTCGAGAAATCGCTTTTTTGGTAATGATCATTACTGACTCCGCATTTGAAATGGTTGGCTTAAAACAACACCGGTAACAATATCCTTGAAACGAAACTTTCTCTCTTCGACTGATTTACTTGCGGCCAGCTCTTCCCGTTGCTGCCCCCTGCTGTCGTTCACGATTTTTCGAATCGCAGGACCATCGAAGGGCTCAACGCCGCGTCCCAACGCGAACGTCATCATTTTTTCAGTCAACGTCGAGACAAACAACTCCGGTCGGTTGAGAATTCCTATCTCAAGATCTCCCAGACGCTCGACGACGTGCCCATCGGGCAATCGTCCGCTGGCATCTACTTTAATCGAACCCTCATAGTCTCTCCATCGACCGACCACGTCAAAGTTTTCCAGAGAAAATCCCACGGGATCCATCAGATTGTGACAGCCAGCACACGCCAGGTCTTGCCGATGCTGCGCCAATCGTTGGCGAACCGTGGTTGCGACCAAGTCGGCCTTCTCCTTTAAATTGGCTACATTGGCCGGCGGTGGCGGCAGAGGCGTACCAAGAATATTCTCAAGAATCCAGTTTCCACGAATTGTCGGCGACGTGCGGGTCGCGTACGAGGTCACCATCAGCACGCTGCCATGCCGCAGAATCCCGCCGCGCTGGCTGTCGGCCGGTAAGTCAACTTTACGGAAATGACTTCCTAGCACGTTGTTCATCTCATAGTGAGTGGCCAACCGCTGATTCAAAAACGCAAACCCGGGCTGGATCAATTTCAGCACGCTAAGATTTTCACTTTTGACCGCGCTGAAAAGCCTCAGCGTTTCCTCTCGGAACGCAGTCCGCAAGTTGTCATCAAAGTCCGGGTAGGTTCTCAGGTTCGGCGTAATCCCTTCTAGGTTGCGGAGCTGCAACCATTGATCGGCGAAGTTAGTCGCCAATGATTCAGACCGCGCGTCGGCCAGCATCCGGTCGATTTGTTGAGTCAGGATTTCCGGGTCGCTCAATTTCCCGTCTTCGGCCAATCCAAGAAGTGTATCGTCTGGCAAACTACTCCAGAGAAAAAACGACAGACGCGTCGCCAACTCAAGATCACTAATCGGACGAGCGAAACCTCGCCTCTCTGAATCATCGTCCTTAGTGGATTCGTATTCAGATTCAATCTTCAACAAGAAATTCGGATTAACCAATAGCGCTGTCATCGCCATCTCAATGCCAGACTCAAACGAATTCTCTTCGCCGCCGCTCGATTGTGATTCTTTGGCTTCGGCAGCTCCCCGGCGATAGAATTGAAGCAACGGTAAAACGTCGTCTTCATCAACAGGACGACGATACGCAAGTCGCGCCACGCGCTCGATCACCTTACGCGCTGTCTGTTCTTGAGCTTCAGCAGACTGCCGACCAACGACCTTTGGATCGTAATTCTCGCCAAAGATCAAACGGCGACTGGGCGTGTCCCCCGGTCCAGTAGAGCTGAACGGACCGACCACCGATACTTGAAATACGGCCGGGCTACGACGTGGGTGCCGGTGTCGATTAAAACTAGCATCAAACGGTTTGCGCTTCGTTTCACGCAGAGACAGATTCGTTTTAGGGAAAGTCACACCGACTTGGTGAGGGCCAGCATCCACTTGAACGCGACGGATCAGATGCGCGTCGACTTTTCCAAAGTCCTGATAGTGATTACCTCCCTTGCCCGGCTTTGTCGGTGGGCTGATCGTGAATCGATGAACACGATGCTGGTCGATCAAGATGTCGAGATCGTGCTTACTATTGAGGCCTTCCACTTTCTCATCGCGATCACGTGTGAGCTTTACCGCTATCTCGTACTCACCGGCCTGCGGAAACTGATGTTCGAACGTCACCCCACCGCGCGTTCCGAACGGCAAGCCCTCCACGTGCGCCTCCTGCGTCCGGTCGGCCGCGACACGAATATTCGTTCCCAAAATTTGGCTGGACGCTCCGATGGCGGTCTGGCTGATCTTTTCGGCCGCAGATAAATATCGGTTAATCAATGTCGGGGATAGATCGGCAACGGTGATATTGTCAAACCCGTGACTTGATTCGTCCTTCGGCAGCAGCGCTGTCGCATCCACCTGAACGCCCACCAGATCTCGAACGGCGTTCTGATATTCGGTGCGTGTCAACCGACGGATTGCAGGCAGACTCCCTATTCGAGGCTTAACATTAAAGTTCCCGTCCAACATCTTGGCCATTGCTGACGCGGCCTCGACATAGTCGTCCTCGGTCGGGTGATCGCCGTATTCCGTTGGCGGCATCTGCCGGGCGTTGATACGGCGCAGAATCTTTTCGAGTAAATCGGCCTTCGACGGATCGTCTACCAGAATCTCAAGTGAAAAAGTTTCCTCTTCCAAATTCAATCCAGCTTCGACTTCTGAACCATTGTGACAGTCGATGCAGTTGGTCGACACAAACGCCTGCACAACGCCGACTGAGTCAACTCCGTCCGTTGCGTCGGTGACATCGTTGCACCACGCTAGATTGCCGGGCAATACACCGCATGACACCCACGCGAGCGCTGCAACAAAGAGGAATTGAAAGGTGCTTGTCAACAAACGAATTAGACCTTGATTGAATAATACGATAGAGCTGCCCCATTCTAACATGCCCGATGCTTCCCAACCACACAAACGCTATCTTTTGGCAAGTGGAGGTTGACGGCGAGTTGGCGTCCAAAGGTAAGATGACGAGCATTAGCTTATGAACACATGGCACGGAGATACGTGATGTCGCTATTAAACCTCAGCCGGCATTGGTAAGTTACGCCATTTATTTGAATTGAGCTCCGAACGCTAACGTGAACCAGCGGCCGACTTGATCAGGCCCCGGAATTCGTCACTAATTTCAAAACCGCCGCTCGGCTGGTTTATTTCCATCAGGACGGCCATGCGCTGAACCTGATTTCTTCGATCGATAACATCCGCGTCTTTCATAATCAAACCGCCGGTCAGCTTGCCACCGAAGTTGCCCAAATACAACCCCGCCCAATGGGTCGGTTGAGGCTTCAAACCAAAGTGCTTTGTCGCCAGTTCCAGCAATCGCACTGGCTCGCCGACCCAGCCACGAAAGGTAATCCGTTGCAGACGGTGATTGGAATCAAAGTAGTAAGTTTGTGCCCCGTGCAGATCCCATGAATTAGTTCCCGTCACCATCGCAGTCCGCATGCCGTGCAGACCTGCGTCGGCAGGCACGGTCGAGATGCGATCAAAACGTTGCTTGACCCACGTCGGATCAATGTTGAACCGAAAGACCTCTCGAAAATCATTGACCGGAACAAATGACATCGGCTGGGCCGTCAAATCCGGGCCGGCCGCGGTTCCGCGATAGACGGTTGTTTCGGCCGCGCCAAAGTCAGGCGTCAATCCCGCAATATCTGGGGCCCCTGACCAAGCGACTGGCGATGCGACAATGCCGGACGTTCCTACTGTTCCGGACGCTTCAATCGCGGGGCCAGTTGTGGGCACGGCCAAGGGAGCAGACAAGGGAACTGACAAGGGAGCGGCTGTGATTCCCCAAGCATCCGCGGCGGTGATCGAATTCGCCGCAGGTTTAGCGACGGAAGAAACTGGAGCTTTGCTTAACGCCGGTTGTGCGACCGGACTGCGCATTGCGGGAAGGGCAAACGGCTTCGCTACGGTGCTCGATTGATTGCCGACTTGCTGAACGGGCGCGGCAGGTCGAGATTGTATGGGAGCGGGGTTTACTGGAGGTGTCGCGTGGAAAACAGTCTGAGTCGGAACCGTTCCGCCGTAAATTTCCGACTGCATCGGGGGCGTCTGACTGTATGACGACTGCGCACCTTGTGACCAAGACGAACCATTTAGAAACTGCGGTGCCGTGGTGCTTTTCTGATAGATCAGTGGGATCGCGATCAGGCTGGCGAACAGCGCAGGGTACAAGATAGATTTAAACATGGCAAAGCTTGGATTCAGTTCTACGTTGACACGAAGGAAAGGCAGGCCTGATCGACCGCGGCAACGCGTTTGACGCTGTGCTGCGGTAGCCTAGTGTCCCGTAGTCCTGAATCGACTTGAGCCAACAAAAACTGGTGGAAAACCCCAATCGCCATTCGACCGGCATCAGCCACGAAATCAGACTATTCCGAAAAATTCTCTTTCATCCATTCGAAATCCACACCCAACAATGCCGCAACATAGACATCGGGGTCGTCGTAGTCTTTCCGCCTGACATCACAGTGATAGCCCAGTTCTTCGATTTGCGTTTCGGCGCGCTCGGTCGGCAGCTTCCGCCTTACTTGCTTGAGAAACGTCACGAAGTCTTCCGTCTTCAGCGCTTCCTCGAAACTCTCATAGCGCTTGAGCATGTGGCCACGATTGTTTTGCAGGACTAACTGGTGGCAAAACTTGGCGATCTCTTTCATTTGCATCATCGACGCGCAGACTCCCGTCATCACCAAAGCCCGGTCGCGGTCCTGCATCATGCGACGTGACTTGAAGGCTTGGGCCAGTTTTGCGAATATTACCAATTCGCGTGACGGGTCGATAAACATGCTTGGCGGCCGATTTATTCGTAATAAAAGTTTCAAAGTACCAGTGTCTAAATGATACACACTTCCTGACCTTGGAGAACAGGAAACCGAACATTTGCCAATGGTATTGCCGCCCAAACGCGTTTACGATGCAAGGCATGGATTCCACCGTTCGAGACGACTATCTTTGGCTGCTGTCCGAAAGCGCGCAACCGCTTCTCAATCAGGCGGGAGAAGACTTCCGCGATAAGGTCAACGCGTTGACCATCAATAAGCGCTTGAGAAAGACGATCTCGCCCACCAGAGCGGCGATCGTCATCGAACAGGTCATGCTTCGGTTGCGGGCCAAAGCGAAATTCGCGCACGCAGGCGAACTTTTCTTTACTCGTAAATCACTCGAACAAGCCACCAGTGAACGCATCGCTCGACACAAAGCCAGTCGATTCGCAAACCTGTCGTCGGTCGCTGACATTTGCTGTGGGATAGGTGGCGACCTAATGGCGTTAGCGGGGCGCGAGACATCGAATCCAAGCAGCGCTGAAACCGTTGGTGTCGACATGGACGAATTGACGGCCATGTTTGCCAACAAAAATCTGGAAGTGCTGGGGTTTGAGCATGCCGCCGTCACTCAGGCCACATTTGAGGACTTCTCACTTGAGCGGTTTGAGGGGCTGCACATTGACCCTGATCGGCGCGTTAAAAACCGGACGGTGCGGGGAGATTTTTTCCAGCCCGCGCTGACTGAAATTCGCCAGCGCACCAGCCAAGAACAAAGCTTGGCGATCAAAGTTGCGCCGGCCACTCCGCCGCATCGCAGCACTCCCGCCGACGCGGAAACACAATGGATTGGCGACAACCGAGAGTGCAAAGAACAGGTGATTTGGTCGGGCCCGATAACGAACAACCCCGGCTGCCGCACCGCGACCTACGTCAACTCGCAAAACATGGCTTTCCATTTCACCGCGACGGCCAAGGAGCTCGCTCGCAGCCGTCCCAAGCCTCCCGAAAATCTTGGCGCGGCCGTTTACGAACCTCACCCAACCGTCCTCGCCGCCGGACTTGTTAACCCACTAGCAAGGAAACTTGGCTTGCGCCCTGTCGACGGGCAGATTGACTACCTGACCGGTGTGCCAGCCGAGAAATGTAAGCTGATTCGAAAATTTCGCATTGATGTTGAGTTGAAATTAAATCTGAAGCTACTGTCTTCGGAGTTACGACGGCGAAAGATCGGTCACATTGTCGTAAAGAAGCGCGGCGTTGACCAAGCGATTTTTAACAATATTAAAGCACTAAAGATCGCTGGCGAAAATACAGCCACGATCATTGCCACGCGTCACAATGGAAGGAGGCTGGCGCTGATCACGAACATCGAAAGAAAATGATAGCGATTTAGGTTCCGACCGCCCAACCACTACGTCTTCAGTGACTACTCTTTCCACTCGATAACCGAATTGGAAACGAACGCAATTGATTTGCTGTCGGGTGACCACGAAGGCACGTTGATCGTTCCTTGCCCGCCGTACAAATAGGCGATGACTGTTGGCTTTACTTCACCGCTCGCCACATCTTCCATGTCGATCAATCGCAATGAAACGGGCCTGTAGAATGGGTGATCGTCCGCCGCCACTTCGGCTCCAAAGGAAAGAACGATTATTTGCCCCACGTCGGGTGAAGGATGCGGAAACCAGTTGTTCAATCTATCGTCGGTAATTTGCCGTTGGTCGCTTCCGTCAACCTTCATCTGCCAGACCTCCATCGAGCCCCATTTACGATGAATTGTAGAAAACGTGCTTGCCATCAGGCGCGAACTCGGCACCGTCCTGCAGCGATTGATGCGTGGTCAAACGGATCTCGTTGCCACTTCCGTCAGCACGGATTTTGTAGATATCCCATCGATCATTGCGGTTGTAGACCAACGCCTTTCCGTCGCGTGTCCAGTTTGGGGCTTGCAGGGAATCAGCAACCGTATGCAGCACGCGCCGACGACAAGTGGCGACATCCATCACCTCCAAACGACATCCAATGTATTGCCGGTAAGGCACCAGATCCTCTGGAGCGGGCCGAGTGATGCGGACGTTGGTAAACCGCGCGGTCTCTACAACGTCAGCGTTGTGGGAGCACACGAAAAGGCCGACGTGAACTTCATCGGGCAACTCAACCGAATCGAGTCCACTGACCACAAATGCTTGGCCGCGCTTCGCGACGGCCATATCTGCAGTAAGGATAAAATCCCCGGCCAATTCCTTCCACGCAAAATGAAACTCATCATTGTGCGCCCACATGTTGGCGCCAGAACCGCAGATTGTATACGTCTGATCGGCGGTATCGTAACTGACAGCCCCTTCGTGTTTAACCGGGCCAACATCCCCAGTGCCATCAAACAGCCCTAATGGCACGGGCTGTATCGCCGACACAACTCCAGCAGACCATATCAATGAGATCAGCAAAGTGCACTGCAATAGATGAACGTACTTCATGTTCAACTCCTCAGACGAAGGGGACCAGAGACCAAAAGAAGGAACTTGTGGTCGGTGATTGACGCAGCGCAAGGCCACGTCAGGCAAACCATACCACAAGAAAAAAACCGCAAGACCAGTCTCGTTCAAGACAGGTCGATGCGGAATTGAATTCGGAAGTACCTTGTCCGGCACAAACTAATTTCCCTCAACACTACCTTCTACTGTGTCGCTAACGCCTTCTTCATTCTTCTTCTCAGCTTTTTCGGCTTCCTTCTTCTTGACTTCTAAGGCAGCCGCTTCCGCTTTCTCCGTCAATACGCCCAGCTCTTTTTCTTCCGCTGCAAGTCTTTTCTCAAGATCTGCCATGTCCAGCTTAGCATTCTCTATTTGCTGTTTTAGGGAAGTGATACGGGTCTTGGATTGCCCGATTGCAGAATCGAACATGCCTTGTTCAGGAACCAAGCTGGCCTTCAATACGTCAGCCAATGTCATCACAGAAACAGTAACGTCTGTTTCCTCGCCGCTTCGACTACGAGTCAGCTGAAATGTATCGCCGGCAGACATACTGGCCAACTTAGCGTTAAATTCAGCTACGGTAGTTGAAGCCTCTCCGTTGATCTTGGTAATCACATCTCCTGACTGTAGACCGGCTTTCTGAGCAGGGCCGTTGGTGAACACAGACCGAACTACAGGGCTGCTGCCGTTATCGTAAAGGTTGGCACCAATTCGCAGCTGCTTCAATTGCTCTTCAGAGGGTTGCTGCAGAGCTCCACCCTGTTGAACGATGGTTCCCTGTTGAACGATGGTTCCCTGCTGAACAAAGCCTCCTTGGAGGTTACCGGGGGATCCGAAAAACGTTTGAGCTCCAGCGGTAGAGGTGGATGCAACAACGAACGCGACACCAAGTCCGGTTAGAATTGCTAGTCTTGAATAGATCATCATTTTTACTTTCTTCGTGTTAAGTTTTTTTGGGGCCAAATTTACAATTGCTGGCTCTGAAAGAGGAGTGATACGCACCTAGCATAATCTTTTTCGCGCCCGCTATCAGGCGGCCCAACAAGATTTTCTTTTTAGCGGTCATGGTTTCTTGTGCGGACTCCACAGACTATGATGAAATGCGTGAAGTCAACAGGAAATCGTTGCCTAAGCAACACCAACCGGCCGTCAACCTCACCGGAAAATTAGAGATATTCAAAATGAATTTTCGTCTACCTTGCATTCTCTTCCTACTCCTTGCTTGTGGTACACCTGTGTTGGCGCAAGATGCGACGGTTTTTCCATACGGACCAGTCCCGGCAGAGAAACCCAACATTCCGCTAAGTAAGGCGATGAGCCGGGTTTACGACGGCAGCTACAAGGGAGTTGATTGTTTTCGCAATGAATTGTTTACGAATTTCAAGTACACGCCGCTGAAAGGTTTTGACTATCACGGTGGTGACGGAACCGTTTCACGAAGAGATTCCACCAAGGTCATTCGCGCCAACGGCAAGTACTACGTGTGGTACACGCATCGCGAAACGCCGACGCCTCCAGACTACGATGGCGGTGCCAACGAGACCATTCCCTCGCGCGATTGGGATCTTGCCGAAATCTGGTACGCAACCAGCGATGACGGATTCACATGGGAAGAACAGGGCGTTGCGGTCAAGAGGATGGAAAAACCACACGCTGGCTGGCGCTCCGTTTCAACGCCGGACATTTTGTTTTGGAAGGGCAAGTACTACCTGTACTACCAAGCCTACCTAAACATGCCAGGCAGTAGAACTTCTAGCGCCACCAACGGCGACGACTGCCCGGTCTCAGTATCGTGGGCCGATTCGCCAGATGGTCCATGGACTCCGTCCAACAAAATCGTCGTCGAAAACGGGCCGCCGGGTTCGTGGGACCAGTACGTGATCCATGATCCTTATCCGATTGTCTTCAACGGCAAAATCTATCTCTACTATAAAGGTGAAATGGGTGGCTCGCCGCCAGTTCGCGCACAGGGACTGGCCATCGCCGATGATCCAATGGGACCGTTTGAAAAGCATCCTCTTAACCCCGTGATTAATTCGGGGCACGA
This sequence comes from uncultured Pirellulaceae bacterium, assembly GCA_938003615.1. GTDB lineage: Bacteria > Planctomycetota > Planctomycetia > Pirellulales > Pirellulaceae > Mariniblastus. The sequence goes on from CALKXO010000288.1 coordinate 14,239, forward strand.
GACTTCTCTGTTCCCTTTCAAGACCGGCCTCGCAGCCCTCGTTAGCCGCCATGGGCTTGAGCACAACACGATTCAATACTCACCCGACGGCGTCAATTTCGAGGTCGCGGCGATCACAGGACTAATGCCGATTGCTCCCGGAGCTTTTGTCCCCGACGCTTTTCTAGGGAACAAAGACGGACGCGGAATTAGTTGGGGCCTGTGTCACTTTCGAAACATTAAACGCGCTGAAGGAAAAAGCCACAGCATGCTGGCTCGATTCGACTGCGATCTGAGTCTTGACGTTCACGATCTGGAGATGAAGGAGTCTGACATATTTAACGATCCCGAGATCAACTTTAAGTTCAGCCTTTCAGATGCGCAACGCAAGCGTATCGAAGAAGCCAACAAAAAAGTTAAGTAAACTCTGAGCTTAGAACACCTGCGGCAAGCCAATGGGAAGCGAGCCGGCACGAACTTTCTCTTACGTGAATCACCGGACGGCTTGCGCCGTATCGCTACGACATGACTTACCCGGCCCAAAAACCTGAACTCACAGAAATCACAGAACTGCTGCAAAGATGATGAACTTAAATTATCACTCCCAACTTCAAAGCCACATCGTTGTTCGGGCCAGTCTCGTCCTCGCCCTCGCAACTTACCTTGTGAGCAATCTCCTGACGCCAGTTGTCGGGCAAGTCCCACCCAAACTGAAGACACCCACCGGCATCGTTGCGGGAAACTTCACCGGTAAGGAACGCAAAGAATTCATCTTGCCCGGTAACCGACCGGAGCGCGAGACGTGGTTGCAAGACGCGGGGTTCGGCATGTTCATCCACTGGAGCCATGACAGTCAAGTCGGTAGCGTTATCAGCCACAGTGTTGTTGGCGCCGATGAGGATTATCAGAAGTGGTTTTTTGAACAGCTCCCGAAGACGTTTGAGCCCAAAGACTGGGACGTCGACGAAGTCATCAAGCTGGCCAAGATCTGTGGCATGAAGTACGTCGTCTTGACCACCAAGCACCACAGTGGATTCTGTCTTTGGGATACCAAGACAACTGATTTCAACATTATGAATACGCCGCATGGCAACGATATTGTTGCCGAGTATGTCAAAGCCGTTCGCAAATACGATCTTGCCGTTGGCGTCTATTTCTCTCCTGAAGATTTTTGGTGGCTGCGCAAGCATGGGCATCCTGTCTGCCGTCGAGGTGAAGCATTCCTCAGTCCCGATGAGCACGAAGAGTACGGAAAATTCATCGAATCTCAAGTTGAGGAACTGTTCACCAACTTCGGCAAGATCGACATGCTGTTCATTGATGGCGCGGGTGAGAAAACAACCAAGGAAACTTGTTGGAGATTGCAGCCTGATTGTCTGATTACGCGCGGCGAGATCTCGACACCCGAACAATATGTTCCGGGGAAGCCACCCGAAGGAGCGTGGGAATCCAACCTCACCATGGGAACTCAATGGCAGTACAAACCCACCAACGACGATTACAAATCGGGCACTCGGATCATTGAATTACTGATCGAAACGCGTGCCAAGGGCGGCGCGATGATGATGAACATCGGGCCAAAACCCAATGGCGAAATTCCGATTGAACAGGAAGCCAGACTGCGCGAGGTCGCGCTTTGGCGAGCCGTTAACCATGCCGCCATCCACAACACGCGCCCTTGGGTCATCTCTAACGAAGAAGACATCTGGTTCACTCGATCCAAAGACGAACCGAGTACCGTGTTTGCGATGCTGACGCGCGTTGCCGATTGGGAACGCGGCGGCCGACGTGACTTCCTGCTCAGCTCCGTCGCGGCAACCGACAGAACAGAAATCAGCGTCTTGGGCCACGGTGGAAAGTTCGCCGAATACATGCCGGGACTCGACGTCACACCACGCTTCAAACAAACCGATACGGGTCTCGAGATATCTGTCTGTCGCGCTCAACGATTGTACAACAACCACAAATGGCATAACCCCGTGACAGTTAAGCTGACAAACGTAAAACCGGCGATTGAGACGCCGCCCTATGCTGCAACTCAACCCGTCGCGGCCACCGACGATTCGTCCGCAACACTCGTCGGTGATCTAGTCGAAATGGCGGGCGCGGACCAAGTCCAAGTTGGATTCGAGTATCAGGTATACTATGGCAACGCCGCTGCGATGCACAACACGCAGTGGACAGCGACACCTACGAAAGCAATTTCAAACACGGGCCAGTTCACTCATAAACTCACCGGACTCAAGCCCAACGTCGAATATCAGTACCGTGCCATCGTCGAACACCCCGTTCTTAAAATGCGCGGTGACCATGTTCGTTTTGCAGCTCAACCTAAACCGTAAATCCAGAGACCAGCATGTCACGATTCTTTTTTCTCACTTTGACAATCATTGGCCTCACTTTTTTATTGTCAGGCGTCACTGAGGCGCAGGAGACGAAAAAGAAAAAGAAACCGTTTGCTTGGTCTAATCCGCCAACGGAGTTTCAAAAGCGCAAGGCTCTGATTCCCGCGCGCGTGGCGCACCACAGCTTCACCAGTCCGTCGATGAATACTGAAGTCGGTTTCTTCATCTATGTCCCCGAAGCCTATGACCTAGAACAAAACGCCGAGCGGAAATTTCCGGTGGTCTTTCATCTGCATGGCGGGCGTCCGGGATCTGAAACAAAATCGATCAAGATCGCGCGGTTCGTCGACAAAGCTATCAAGACGCACGATAACCAGCCGACGATTTATGTATTCCCAAATGGCGGTCCGGTCAGCTGGTACAACTATCCCGAAAAAGCCAATGCGATGAGTGAGGATGTGTTGGTCAAAGAGCTAATTCCCCACATCAAATCAGCGTGGCGGACACGCGAAATGGCCATCGAAGGATTTAGTCAAGGCGGACGCGGGACAACTCGAATTATGTTTAAGCATCCGGAGCTATTCACATCGGCCGCCCCCGGCGGATCAGGCTACGGACCTGAAAAACGTATTCAAGAAGATAACGGCGTCGAAAGCGAAAGCATCACATTTGCTCCGGGCTACAACGCTTGGGATTTGGCGACTCAATATGCCAAGCGTGCTGACGCCAGTCGCTTGCCGATCATGCTGTGGGTTGGCACCGAAGGTTATAACTACGAGTTCAATCTCAAATTCTCCAAGTACCTTGATCAGCTGAACATTGCTCATGAAATGAACGTCGCCAAAGACGTGAAGCATTCCGCCGTGGAGAATTACGAACAAACTGGACTAAAACTGATGAAATTTCACCAGCAATCTTTTGCTCCTCCAGAAACCTACGTCTCTCAAACACAGCAGCCTAAAACGAACGCTCGTATTGCGGTAATGGAGACAGCCTTTCAAAGGCGCGGCGACGTGAAAAGTTTTGCATTGGCCAAAGCAGCAGGTTACACGGCCATGCAAATGCACTCGGGCAATCCACCAGGCATGAAAAAGACGGACCACGATCAGTCCATTGGACTTCCCATCGGAGACGACCCGAAAATTCTAGACTCATGGATCGCTGAATCAAAAAAGCACGGCGTAGAAATAATCTCTCTTTGCGCTGGCAGCCTAAACAAATGCCAAATCTGGGATCGCGACCGCGAATTGGCGATGCGAATTGCGAAACAAACTATCGACGGTAGCCACAAGGTTGGCTCAAACGTGATGCTGTTTCCTTTCTTTGGCCCTTCTAATTTCCAAACCGACGACGCGGCCTTGGAAGGCGTCACCGAGTTTATGCGCGAGCTACTTCCGTACGCGAAGGAGAAAAACGTTGTCATCGGGATTGAAGCCCCCATCACCACCGTGCGTGTCATGGAACTGTTAGAGAAATTGAACTTCCCGGAGCATCTAAAGATTTACTACGACACCGGCAATCTGTTCCCCAAAGAAGACATCTACGAGACGATTCGCAATTACGGCAAAGATCATTTTTGTGAGGTGCATATCAAAGCGTCCGAATCGGCCATCGCCGGCGAGGGTCAAATCGATCTACAGAAACTCGCTGAAGCCCTCGACGCGGCTCAATACGACAAGTGGCTTGTTTACGAAGCCAACCGAAACGGCAAAGATCCCGTCGGCAATCGATTGGCCATCGAGAAACTGGTAAAGCTGCGTAAAACGAAAACCAACGCCAAATAAATTAGCGCTGTTACCGCATCGGCGACTACAGCCGTTTGGGGTTGACTGGACTCGTCGGCGTTTTGCCTGAGGCTTTGGAACGCAGCAGCGCTCGCAAACGGTTCATCACCGCAGTCGCTTGCGCATCTGGCTCAACCGCCAGATTATTGAACTCGCCGGGATCGGCTTGGTGATCGTAAAGCTCCGTTCCATGCTTGCCCTCGCCCCACTCCGTAAATCGAAATCGTTTCGTGCGAATACTGCATCCCATCACGGGCTCGGCCAAGCGATCGTCGGCAGGACGGAGGACCTGAGTAACCGCGTTGCCGTCCCACTGCGTGTTTGGATCGACGAGCAACGGAAGCAACGTGCGTCCCTCAAGCTCATCCGGCGATTCGATTCCAGCCAGCTCAGCAACCGTTGGATAGATATCAACAAATTCGACAATGGCCTCCGTTGGGCCACTGCCATAAGCCTTCGGTGCATCGCCAGTTCTCTGTGGGCGGATAATCAAAGGAGCCCGCGCCCCTTGCTCGAACAGTGTGCGCTTCTGCCAGACGCCGTTGTGGTCGCCAAGGTGGTAACCATGGTCACTCCAAAACACCACAATCGTATTGTCGGCGATGCCAAGTTCGTCGAGTGAATCCAACAGTCTTCCGACCTGATCATCGATCATCGAAACGCAAGCGTAATAGGCCTGCGTTGCTTTTAACAAAGTGGCGTCCTCAAGACTATAGTTCGGCACAGGACAATTGTGCGCGAACGCCGCTGTAGGAATATCATCCCGGTCTCCTTCGGGCGCGAACGGCAATCGCAGGCTCTCCGTTGGATACATGTCAAAATACTTCTTCGGTGCGACGTAGGGCGTATGCGGGCGAAAAAAACCAACCCCAAGAAAAAATGGCTCGTCCTTTTTCTCTCGCATGATCTTAATCGTCTCCGTCGCAATCATTCCATCAGTTTGCTCCTCGCCGGTTCCGTCGGCCGCCAACCAGCTCAACGCGCCACTGATCTTTCGATGTGGCTCAGCATTAAAGACTAACGCTTCATCAGTCTTGTCGCGACCTTTCGGATTGACCGTTCGATTCCAAGTCGGCGGATCGTCAAACCCATCGGTGCCAATCGAGGCAGGCACGTTGTAATGAAAGATCTTCCCGACGCGCCCGGAAAAGTATCCTGCGTTTTGAAAAGCTTGTCCCAACGTTAGCGCATTGGGAACCGTATCGCGAAAGTGAGCATCCAGGTCGTAAACTTTGATCGTATCTGGCCGCAGACCGGTCATCACCGACGCCCGAGTCGGATTGCATAGCGGCAACTGGTTGTACGCCCGCCTGAAACAGACGCCGGTCGAAGCCAATCGATCGATATGCGGAGTTTTAGCAACCAAGTCGTCATAGCAACCCAGTTGACATCCCAAATCATCAACGGCAATAAAGAGTACATTCGGTTTTCCCGAACGCTGGCCCGCGCGCTGTCCGAATGACGTTAACGGAAACGCAACGGTTGCAATAAGCATCGTCACAACAGGAAAAATAACTCGTGGCCGAAAAAAATTAGATTGCTGCACGCCTGCTCCCAAAAGTTAAAAAGATCAACTCAAAAAACGGAGTCATCTGGAAAAGTTCCATTTTCACTCCGCCCCAGATCCGAGAAACAGTCTACATAGATTCACATCAATGTGTGAGGTATGATGGTTATATGTAAATGCCTCGCGAAAACAACAAATTGGAAGCTCGGTATGCGTCTCGTTTTGACATTTCTCTCTCTAACCCTCGTGCTATTGGGATGTGATAGCCAGCCCACAGCAAAAAAGAAGACGACTCGCAAACCAATTGTTTCGATCTTGCCACGGCCGACGCCGACGATGAGCGAGACCGAAACCGCGATTTACACAACCAATGTTGCCGAGGAGATGGTCTTAAAACTGACGCCCAAGTTTTCTCGACTTTCGGCGATGTTTAGAGGAGACGCCAACAAAATCGACGTCCTGTTGGCTCCGTCCATCGACTACCAAGGACCGACTGAATACAGTTTCCCGGCACCTGAGTCATCACTTGTCGAACCAGATCATCCCGTCGCCCGTCTCAAATGGCCGATTGCCGATACAAGCGTTTCGGTTAGCCCGGAATCGCTGTGGAAGCCAATCTTGGACCAACACAGCATCACCGAGGCAAAGGTAGGCGTCCTTGATGTGCATATTCTTCCCGACGCCGACGTCATTGAAATGAAGACCTCGCTTGAAGGCAAGTTCAAGGCGAAAGATGGACGAGTCGGCGGGCTGAAGTCAAAACAAACGTTGCTTTGGAAGCCCTTTGACGGCGACTGGAAAATTACTGGTTGGAAGCAAAAATCCATCAGCCTAAATCTTGCACCTCGACCTCTGTTCATCGACGTGACGAAGCCCGCGATTTCTGACAAAGCCGTCCAAGACTCAATTACGTTGGTCGTCCATCGCCAGCAACTGCGTGACGTGCTCGAGAAAGGGACTGGCATCATCAAAGGATCCGACTACGAGACGCTGCCGGATTGGGAGTCCTCCATGTGTTTCAGTTCGGTCAGCGTTTTTGATTACGACAATGATTCCTTTGACGACCTGTTGGTATTGGGCAGGCACGCCGAGCCACTCTTGCTGAGGAACAATCAGAAAGGTGGTTTCGAGGACCTAGCCGAAGAGGCCGGCCTGAGAAATCAAAAAGTAAGACGTTTCAGCGTTCCCGCCAATGGAACCCACTAAAAGATCGGTTTAAGTTCTTCGTTCCGATTGACCCCAAAAAACCAGATGGTAAACAAACCAGCAACTCATTCAGTGGCAACGAACGAAATCGACTTTTCCTGCAAACGCCGGAAAACTTCGATGATGTTTCGCTTGTTTCGGGAACCGATTTATTGGAAGACGGTCGAGGTTTTGCGTGGTTTGACTATGACCAAGACGGTTGGTTAGATCTAGCAATCTCCTCGCCGATGTCACCGCGATTTCGCTTATTGAGAAATACAATGGGCGATGATGTCTCGCAAAAACGATCGGTCTCTGTCTCATTGGTTGGCGGCAACGACAAAGCCAAGTCTACGGAAACAACCAGCGCTCGAGATGCAATTGGCGCGACCGTCATTGCAACTTCGGGCAAAAGCAAACGCGCCTTTCAACTCTCAAGATGGGAGGGACTGGCGACTCAAAACAGCAAGTGGATCCACATTGGAACAGGCGATGGAGACAAGATCGATCGCTTGGAAGTGGCTTGGCCGAGCGGCAAGAAGACCGTGCATGAAAATCTCAAGTCGGGGTCGCGCGTCACACTTTTTGAAGACGGCAGCGATCCTCGATTTCAAGCAAAGCCTTAAAATCGAATCTCAGGCCTGTCAGTCTTTTGATTTGGCTGACTTACCCCGCCACCAACTGGAGATCCACGCCCAAGCTCTGCCGAACATTTTCCCTGACACCACATCCTCGGTTACCGTAGGACGCTCATCGGAAAAGTTGTACCACAGCGCGTCCAAGTAAGGCTTGCTGGAGTCGGCTAATACGCCATAGATGCCATCGCGTTCGATTTTGACCAATCCTTGCCGGTAGTGTTTAAACAGATGCTGATCCAACAGATTCCCCGTCACGCGCATTGTCGTCAGCGCTCCCTTGGTCGCGGTGGAAACCTGATTCAAACTGTACACCGTCAGCGTGCTGGAAATGTCGAACAGTGATGCATCGTTTTGATTGGCCATCTCATGCATGTCCTCCCACAAACGATGAAGCTCGGCCTGAGGCAAAACTTTTGTCGGATCAATCTTCGCCAGCTGCTCTTGCGTGTCCGCGATAGTCTCTTGAAGCCCTTCGACACTCAGCGGCGGCGTGTCCAAGTTGGCTGTCGTTTGAGCCGATGCTTTGCTGATCACTTCCAGTAGCTCCGCCGTACTTGAAATCGTGGACTCCTCCCCAATCACCCCTTCCTTCCTCAGTTCGACAGCTAATTCTTTCAAGTAGGCCTGTGATCCGTAAGCTAGGTCACTGACGATCGCCAGTACCGTCAATGGCGACAAGTGAAACGTTGCCATCCCCGCCAAATCGATGAACGTTCCCACCGTTTTCTTGGCAACGTACCCAGCCACATCCTCGTCCGCGCTGTCAGCGTTCTCGTCTATGCCCGCCGCTTTCGTATCGCCATCGACGCCATCTTTCACGGCAATCTTCACGCCCCCAACCTCCTTGTTGAGCATGTCCAGCATCTCTTGAACGAATTTGCTATAGGTCGTTGAATCACGGAACGCTTGCGGAACCAGTAAAGTCGCTGACTCGTTGATCGCCCCACCCACTAGTGCTGCGGTGCCACGCACGGCGCGCTCAGGCAACGACAAACCGAACATCAAGTATCGGTGGACCTGTTCGATCCCCGGATCGGCTTGATTTTGTCTTTTGGATTGACCAGATTCTGAAAGATGATGAAATACCATGACGCGGCGATTCCGTGGATGAATTGTAGGAAGCTAAATTTGCAAACAACTTGCCATCCATTCGCTGCGGTCTGCAAATTCTTGGCAACTTTGGCAACGTTGGCTATTGAAAATCCAAATATACCATTTTTTGGCTTAGACACTTTTTTCTAGCCAAGCGAACGGTGATGAAGTATCGGCAACTTTCCGCACGAAAAAACGGGCCGTCTGCCCCTCATTTAGTTCGCCGAACGACTCTTCCAGTCGAAGTGCTTTCGCCCCATTGCTCGTCCCCATTCGCAAAATCGTCTCCGGTGCAACATCAGGATGGCGCCGATGGATCTCGACCAATTCCTCTCCAAGGTCAAGATCTGGATTGGATGCGCGTGAGTCCGTTCCGACGGCGACGTTGATGCCACGCTCCAGCATCTCCTCCAACGGATAGCGCGTGTGCCCAAAATAGGCGTGTGTCCGTGGGCAGAAGCCAATCGACATGTTCGCGCGCTGACTCGCAATGAAGTCAAGCTCTTCTCCGTTCAAGTAATTTCCGTGAACGACCAATGACGATTCACATTGGGACAAGTTTTGCAGAATCGCCAAAATGGATCCGTAGTTGCCGTAGGCTTCCGGACGCCACACGCCAAGTGACTTGAGCATCTCAATAAACGGGCCAGTTTTCGTCTCCACAAACTCGCGCTCAGCCAGCGTCTCTGCCACATGCATCGCAACGGCGGATCGTCGCTTTAGCGCGTAAGACGTCAATTGATCAAGTAATCGATCGCCAACGGAGTACGGAGCATGTGGGCTGACGGACGCAACAACCTGATTCGCCGACGCGCACGATGAAGCAGCCTCGACTTGCCCAAAGAACTGCTCGATTGCGGCAATCTTCTGTTCAACCATGGCATCATCTGATCCCAATTGCTCGAAAAAAACACGCAAATCAACAGGGCAGGGCAGGGCACACAGATAGTCTTCCGGCACGACCGGCGCTGTCGCGATTTCTCCAATCGCTGCCACGCCATGTTGGGCCGATTGCTCAAGTCCCATGCGAATCGAATCGGATTTCTTGACACGCTCACCACCGAAACGAAATTTGATCACCTCGCCAATCCACTGCGTGAACTCCATCCCGGGTTCCCCCAGCGCAGCGTCCAGATCGCTGAACTCCAAATGCGTATGAGCATTCACTAGCCCCGGCATGATCACGGACGACTCATAGTACGTCTCATCGGTTCCGGCAGGCATTTGTCCGCGCGCACCAAGAAACAAAATGCGACCGGCATCGTCCACCACAATGGCCCCATCGGGAATCGGTGCGCTGGCGACGGGCAAAATCCAGTCTGCAAGATACGACTTCATCGAACGTGTCGCGCAGGCTCCCCGCCTGCGTCCATCAGAACGTTTGAGTAACTATCTCTCGATTATCGTTGGCGAGCAACAGCTCGGGAAGATGACTTGGGTGCCGCTTTTCTTCCGTTGGCGTTACCGTTGCGACGCTTTTTCCCAGAACTGCCAGCGCGTCGGCTTCCGCCGCCAGCCCCCGACCCACTGTTGGAGCTGCCTGAGCGTGATCCACCATAGCCGCCACGGCCGCGCGCACCACCTCGGCCACTCGATTTTGGTTTCGGTTGCGCTGGCTGGACTTCGCCGTACGGCAATTCGAGATCAAACTGCATCTCAATCAATTTCTCGATCGCTCGCAATTCAGATCGTTCTTCAGGCGTACAAAGCGAAATCGCAATGCCATCTCTACCGGCGCGGCCCGTTCGGCCGATGCGATGGACATAACTCTCCTCTTCAACCGGCATGTCATAATTTACAACGTGCGAGACGCCATCGATATCGATTCCACGTGCTGCTACATCGGTCGCAACGAGAACCGATATTTTTCCTTTACGGAAAGCCTCCAACGCGCGCTGACGAGCGTTTTGACTTTTATTCCCATGGATGGCCAACGCACCTATTTTGGCTTGTTCGAGCTTTCGAACGATCACATTGGCACCGCGTTTGGTGCGAGTAAACACAATCGTTTGCTCAACGTCGCCACCCGAAAGAACCTCTTTCAAAAACGTGAATTTATTGCCTCGATCCAACATGATCATGCGCTGCTCAATGCGCTCAACGCTTGGTGACTCTGGTGTGACGTTGACTGAAACCGGTTGATACAGCAACTGATTGGACAGCTCTCGGGCCTTGTCGGACATCGTCGCCGAAAAGAACAGCGACTGTCTTTGCTCGGGAAGCTGGGCAATAATTTTTCGCAGCGCCGGCAGAAAGCCCATGTCCATCATTCGGTCGGCCTCATCTAGTACGAAGATCTGCACACTGCCGATCTTAATGTGGCCTTGCTGCATCAGGTCCATTAACCGACCTGGCGTAGCAATCAACACGTCAACGCCGCGTTTAAGCGCTCTCACTTGTCGATCTTGGTTAACGCCGCCATAGACAAGCGCTTGGCTGAACTTGATATGCTTCCCGTAGATCGCAAAACTATCGCTAATCTGGATGGCCAGCTCGCGTGTCGGTGCAAGGATCAGTACCGTTGGACTTTTGGGATACAGTTTTGGTGTTTCGTGCCCAATGTAGTCGAGGATTGGTAGCGCGAAGGCTGCCGTTTTTCCGGTGCCAGTCTGGGCACAACCTAGGATGTCCTTGCCGTCGACAGCAGGTGGAATCGTTTGGGCTTGGATAGGAGTTGGTGTCTCGTAGTTCTGTTCTGCAAGCGCTTTTTTCAGTGGTGCGTACAGGTCTAGTGCTTCAAATGAGTTCAAAGAATTTCTCTTAGGTTAAGTGTTTGGCTCGGACAGCGTGTTCGTTGCCGGGCGCGTGGTCAGTGAGCCCAACAGAAAGAGACGCAAGTTTGCACAAGCAGTTTTTCTGGAATGTACAGGCGTACAATCGGACTCGTTTTCGCCGATGTGGGTGCAGCAAAAACGCTGCGGGGAGAACGAATCAACGCTCGTATCTTTCCCTACATCAAGAAGGAACCGGTTTTTTCCTGCCACGTGATTGATAAGAATTTCACAGGCGAGGTCAACACAACCGATTTCGAAAGCAGACGGCGAATCTACAACGTGCCGAATTAGAAACCAGACTTTCATCAGGTAAATGAACTCTGGAGTCAAGCGAGCCGACCTTCGTGGAGAGCGTCTCAACCCGAATTGCAGTGCAGTTCTTGATCCTTCCTACAGTGCAACGATGGAAGTGTACACGCGCCCCTGAAAATTACCAATTGCAAAACGCGAGATGGGGCCTGAACCTACAAAACAAACGAATTGGGCGACTTTCTGCCACAATCCACCCGCGTTTTTTTCCATGAGGCCAACTTCTACGACAAAACTCTAGTCGCGCTGCTGCCAATCGTCGGTCCGGAACGAGCTCCCGGGTAGTCCAGTTCCGTTGATCAAGTTGCAGCCTTCAGGATTTTCCACCCAAGCATAACCAACGGCAACAGGCGACTTGACCTGACTGTTAGACACGATGACCGCCTGACCTGTCTTGGGCAACGAGAGCGTCATCGATTGAGCTTCACGCAGCTTCTGCCCAACCCCAAATCTTCAAGGGCTGATCGTGCTGCAAAACCATATGATCACCAAATGGTAACCCTAACTCCAAATCCGCAAACGACTCGCCAGTCATAAGTATGAGCGTCAGCACTGGAAAACAATATGACATCAATAATCGGCGCATGATTTACCTGACGAAGGAAACGCAACGACAACAGTTTCCCGCCTCCCGAGATGGCCTCGTTGCTCTCGTTTTAACCTAGACGAAAGTCAGTCAGATTGCAAATTATGGCGCCTTCATCGACAAACCAATCCGTTTGCCTTTTTCGTCAATACTGACTACCCGAACGCTGACAATGTCGTTGACCGAGACAACCTCTGCCGGGTCTGAGACAAAATGATCGGCCAGTTGCGAAACGTGCACCAAACCATCTTGGTGAACGCCAATATCGACAAACGCTCCAAAGTTAGTGACGTTGGTCACCTGTCCCTGTAAACGCATCCCCTCACGCAATTCGGAAACTTGCGTGACCGCATCGTCGAATTTTACGGTCTTGAATTGGCTACGAGGATCACGTCCCGGTTTAACCAATTCCGCAAGGATATCCTTCACCGTCGGTTCGCCAAATTTATCGTCCACGAAATCAGCCGCTTTCAGTTTGGCAATTGCCGCAGAATTGCCCAACATGCGGTCTACTTTCATATCCAGCTTTTTCGCCATCTTCTTCACCAACGCATGGCTCTCCGGATGAACCGCCGAATTATCCAACGGATTTTTCCCGTCTGCAATTCGCAGAAAACCGGCCGCCTGTTGGAAGACTTTCGCTCCCAACTTCGGAACATCCATCAGCTGCTTCTTGCTATCGAACATTCCGTTGGCGTCGCGATGAGCAACAATGCGTTCAGCCGTCTTTGGACCAATACCCGAAACGTAGGCCAATAAATGGCGACTGGCCGTGTTGAGCTCAACCCCTACTAAATTCACACACGATTCAACCTCTCGATCTAACGATCGTTTTAGTTCCGCTTGATTCACATCGTGCTGATACTGACCAACACCAATCGATTTAGCGTCGACTTTAACTAACTCCGCCAACGGATCCTGCAAGCGATGCGCAATACTGATCGCACCACGAACCGTGATGTCCAAATCAGGATACTCGTCAATCGCGACCTGGCTGGCAGAGTAAATCGAGGCACCTGATTCGCTGACGACAACTTTTGTGACGCCCAACTTCTCTTTCTTGATCAGTTGTCCAACAAAGGCATCCGTCTCGCGTGAGGCGGTTCCGTTGCCGATCGCGATCATCTTGACGCCATTTTTCTTGATCATTGCCAACAGCGTTTTCGAAGCGCCCGCGGTATCATTCTTGGGAGCCGTCGGATAGATGACCGTACTTTTGAGAAACTTGCCTGTCTCGTCGACAACCGCCACCTTGCACCCGGAACGGAACCCCGGATCCAATCCAATCGTGACTTGCTTCCCCGCAGGAGGAGCCAACAACAACTCGCGAATGTTCTTGGCGAATACTTCGATCGCCTCCGCTTCTGCTTTTTCTTTCAAATTGGCCATCACCGATTGCGAGGCAGCGGGCAGCAGATGCGATTTCCAAGCTGACTCCACCAACGATAACAGGTCGTGAAAGAACTCAAATTCGTGATTGGTGACCAAACGGCGCTTCAGCTGCCGCAAGAAATACTCATCATCCACCGCAATCCCGGGATTGAGAAACCCTTCGTCGGCACCTCGGCGGATGGCCAAGAATCGATGGGACGCGATACGTTTGATGGACTCGGAAAAATCGAAGTAGTTCTCGAATTTCTTGCCGAGTTCTTTTTTTCCCCGTTTGACTTTGGAGGTCACCTTCCCGCTTCTAATTTCAGTGGACAGCCACCCCCGCAGATCCGAGTCCTCTGTCCAAGACTCAACGACAATATGGCCGGCTCCCTCGAAGGCAGCCTCCATCGTGTCGATGCCATGCTGCGCGTCGACAAAGGGAGAAAGGATCGCCTTTTTTGTTTTGCCGATGCGCTCCTGCTTCATCAACAGTTCCGCCAACGGTCCCAAACCCGCCTCGCGCGCGATGGTGGCCTTGGTACGGCGTTTCTTTTTGTAGGGCAGATACAAATCCTCCAGCATCGCCTTGTCGTGGCAGGCGATGATCTGCTTTCGCAGTTCTTTGCTTAGTGCCCCCTGTTCTTCGATCGCGGCGAGGATCGTTTTTTTACGCGCGGCTAATGTTCGAGCGCGGCCCAATTCGTCCTCAATCGCCCGCAGCGCAATTTCGTCCAATCCCTGAGTGGCTTCTTTGCGATATCGGGCAATGAAAGGGAGCGTATTGCCCTCGTCGAGCAATTTAATCGCCGAAGCGACAGCAGACGCCGAAATCTTGTACGCGCTGGCAATATCTTTTGCGACAGCTTGGTGGTCAAAAAAATCCATTTTGTCACTTTTTCGAGAGTACGCGTTAGGTCTTTAGAACACAACGAAACAGCCTACACGGAACGCAATTTCTCCGATAGAATCGGTTCATGAAATCACTAGAACTATTTGCCGGTGCAGGTGGACTTGCCTTGGCAACCGCCAATTCAGGATTTCATCACGAAGCGGTGATGGAATGGAACTCTAACGCGTGCGCAACGTTGAGACGAAACCAAGCTGATGGACTGTCTCAGTTACAAGGTGCGCGAATTATTGAGGGCGACATTAGTGACAGTAACTTTTCCTCTTTTTCAGGACGGGTCGACTTGGTATCGGGCGGGCCCCCGTGCCAACCTTTCTCTGTTGGAGGTAAACATGCTGGCATGGACGACCACCGTAATATGTTTCCTCACGCGATCCGTGCGGTGAGAGAGATCGCGCCGAAGGCGTTCATCTTTGAAAATGTACGAGGGCTTCTCCGCAGCAATTTCGCAAAGTATTACCAATACATCATCCATCAGCTCAACTATCCTGAAATAAAACTTAAGCAGAATGAAGGATGGGAATCTCATCTATCTCGCTTAGACAAAATTGTCCGCAAAGACTCGAAAGTCGGGCTCAGATACAACGTGAAATACCAGCTTATTGACGCTGCCAACTTTGGCGTCCCGCAACATCGTCATCGAGTATTGATCGTTGGGATTCGAGCCGACCTCGATTGTCACTTTTCGTTTCCGCAAAACACACATGAAGAGGATGGATTGCTATTCGACAAATGGGTCTCTGGCGATTATTGGGAACGCCATAGGATAGCCAGTAAAGATCGGCCTGCCATACCGCCACGAAAGAAGCGAAGAGTCGAGAGTCTACGGTCGCTATTCCCTGACATGTTGTTGCCCGGGTGGCGAACCGTGCGGGATGCGGTAGGCGACCTTCCAAAAATAGCCCCCGGCGAATCATGCACCGAATTCGCAAACCACTTTCTCAATCCTGGCGCTCGTTCCTATCCGGGGCATACTGGCAGCCCTTTCGATGAGCCTGCAAAAGCTCTCAAAGCTGGGGATCATGGTGTACCGGG
>CALKXO010000289.1 GCA_938003615.1 uncultured Pirellulaceae bacterium
CAGCATCCTTGTAAAGTCGGTAAAGGACTTCGTCGCTGCGCGGCGGGCTAAGTTTCACACTGCCGTCGGGTTGTCGAATTTTCCTGATCAGCGAGTCGGGACTTACGAAGTCGCCAGCATCAACGATTAAAACGCGCTTGCCTGCCGTAGCCAGTCGTTGAGCTGCGGTCGCACCGCCGGCACCGCTGCCAAGAATGCAGACGTCGTATCTTTCGCAAAGGTCAGCCAACGGCGGCGCAGAGACGCCCACCAAATTATTTGGATTCTCGCAGGGCTTAGACCAACCGAACCCGATCAGTTTCCTAGCAGGGTTGCGGGAAAATATGACCATCCGGCCAAGAATAAATACGCCGCTGGCGGCCAAGTGCAGCAGGTGATCTTTCTCCCAGAGGATTTTTGGGGGAGAAAACCTTGCACGCGCCGGTGCTTCGCCTTGGTTAAGAAGTTGCCTGACATGTGCGGCGGGGAGCTTATGAAGCCGACGTCCAGTGTGCTTAACCGAGTACACGTCCAACCACAGCAACGCCATGTTGCTGCCTTGCTGTATTCTCTTGGGCAGATGCGACAGGTAGACCAAAATGTCTTCGGCGATTTCGCAAGCGTTGTCGGGCTGTTGGTTGCTACCACACCATACCACATCGACTTGAGCGTTCACCATCGCGATCAGCGTTGGCAGACGCTTCTCTCGGACAATACCGACAGGATCATCTGGAATCTCCAGTTTTTTCTCTTTTGACTGACGGCGTCCAAATATACCTGATGGCAAAAGTGTAAACGGAACGCTCGCCTTGAGCATCGAGCGGCGATCAAGCGTTCGTTCCTCATCCCCTAGATCTAAGTTGGCGAAAAACTCAAGTGGGGAAAAATTCAACATCGCTTAAGGTGAGCTGAAAGGGCCTGATACAAACGTCAATTTGTCTATCGACTTGTCATGGGCAAGCCCACCAACAAAAAGGCGGTGGATGGCAGAACCCCAAGGTCTCGATTCCGAATTTTCGACTTGTGACGGATGCTTTTTGAGGGCCATGACAGTTGCTGGGGTTGGCATGAATTTTTGGACGATCGGAGACGCAAGTGCCACCGTTTGGTGCATTTCATGGAATCCAATCCGTGACGGTCAGGCTCAAAGATTGTCGACGGACCAAACACCGTGTACTGGGAGACGAAAATCAGGAGTTGCAAGTCGGCATTCCGTGCCCCCACAGTTCTGAATCAATCCTCTGGCCTGCTGCCGTCGCCGCACATCATGACAATTTTGGGCATGAACTGGCCGACGGTCTCCACCAGATCGCTTTGCGCAGCCATTACATCATGAATGTTCTTGTACGCACCGGGAACTTCGTCGATTCCACCGGCCAACAAACGCACATTCTTCTGCTTCAGATGATCATTCCAAGCTCCCCAGTTAAACTTCTGCTTGGCCTTGGTCCTAGACATTTTACGGCCGGCTCCGTGGGACGCCGAATTTAAGCTCTCCACGTTTCCTTTTCCTCGAACGATAAACGCCGCATCAGCCATATTGCCAGGAATCACACCAAGCTCACCCGCTCCCGCAGGCGTTGCTCCTTTGCGGTGTACGTAGACGTCTTTCCCGTTATGCTTTTCCAGCCACGCGAAATTGTGATGGTTCTCGATGGTGGCCAGAGTTTTCGCTCCCGCCAGTTTGGTAACATTGCGGTGAATCACTTCGTGGTTCGCCGATGCGAATCGCCCCATCAAGTTCATCGCCAACCAATATTCTTGGCCGGCTTCTGAATCCATGTCCAACCAGCACAAATGTCGAAGCTGAGGATCGTCTTTAATATACGCCGGAGCTTTCTGCCGCGCGATATCGGTGTATCGTCGGCATGTCATCGCGCCCGGACCTCGACTGCCGCTGTGCGACAACAGTGCGGCATACCGACCGGCGGCCAAACCAAACTCATCCGCGGGCAACGTGACAATCCCCCATTCGACAAAATGATTTCCGCTACCGCTGGTCCCCAATTGCCCCACGGCGCGATCTTTCATCTGCCGGGTAATGGCCGTCACGGTCCAGTCCTCGTCCAGCACTTCATGGTCGTGTGGGCGCTGGAACTTCTTGCCCGTTCCAAACAGCGTGCCCTTATGTAGACTGTCGTCAAAAGATCGGCATTTAGCCGCGTCGTTGGTTTGCATCACGTCGATAGGAAGATCCGTAATCGTCAATTTCATCCGGCAAGCAATATCAACGCCGACGCCGTAAGGAATCACTGCATTTTCGCAGGCCAACACGCCACCAATTGGCAAACCGTAGCCGCTATGAGCGTCCGGCATCAGCGCAGCACCTCGGGCGATCGGTAATCGACAAGCGTTCTGAATCTGTTGAAGCGACGTTGTGTCGAAATCGCTACCCCATTTCTGATACGCAATGGGCTCATGCGATGCTAAGGCGGCAGAGGCGGCGGCAGATTCAATTAGCGCTGCGGCCAGCGCTCCGTAGAGTTCGTCGGCAAGATACACGTCCGGGTTGGCGACAACTTTAGGGACGATTTGTTTCGGTTTTTCTGACTCCCGAGCCCCCGCCTGAACCGCCGCGATCGCGGCAGCAATGCAGTCTTTCGGCACACCTAAATTGATCAATTGTTTCTTATTCATGACAGTCGGAGGGCTGAAAGCTGAAAAGGTTCGACACCGTAGACTACGGTTTTCCAACTCCTTTTCAAAGGCCCGAAAAAAGGGCCAAAGACAAAGACAAAGACCCAAATGCATCAAAGGCTGCTAGGTACCACCTCCGGTCGCTTAGTTACTGCTGGTCATGCGATCAACGATTTCCTGCAATCGATTTCGATGAAACGTTTCAGGCAATCTACCAGTAAACTCGACTGAGCCATCAGCCTTCATCGATACATTTTTAACCGCACCTTCGGTTTGCATGCGATTGATCTCCGATGACTCATCAAACGGCAGCAGCATTGGCGTCTCCTCTGTCTGGTCCATTTTGGTGTCAAAAACGATGGAGAAATTGGCAGAGACATCATCGGGACTAGGGACATTCTTCGCTTGCCGCGAATCCTTCTTATCAAGTTCGCCACGGGCAATATGGACATCCTGAGGCGCCTCAATCCCTAGCCGGATCGTGTTGCCCTTAAACTTAAGCACGCGGATCCTAATATTTCCATCGATGACAATTTCTTGGTCAACTTTTCTTGATAACACTAACATGACTGATTCCTTTTGGTCGTGTAATGGAGTAACGGATAGACTGCCAAATCCGTCTGCGAATAACCGAACTGCAATTCCAATGCCTAACCGCGCCGGAAGTCAGATTTCCTCACAACGCCCCCCTAAACTCTCGCAAAACAACAACATGGGTAGGCTTGAGGAAACAGTGTGCAAGCAAAACTGGCATGCAAGCACCACGTCAAAAGTACAAGTTAGTGAAAAAAGTTCATTCTGACACAGAAAAGCTCAAGTCGCGACACGCTCATTGCGCGGGTGCATGAAAGCTAATGTTTGATTTGAATTGGCGTTTGTGATTTTAATCGGAAATTGGAGACTGGATGCCGCCCGTGAAGCGAGGGATTACGCCAAATCAGACGAACTGCGTGATAAACTGATCGCAGCTGGATACGACGTGCAAATCGGCAAGACCGAGGTGACGATAAAAAAAAAGCTGGCGTAGCAACGTAGGACAAGCGTCTCGCTTGGCGCGTACAGCAAGCGGGACGCTTGCACTACAATGAGGAACGGCGTTGGAGTCAGACTTGCGAAAACCGAAAACCAAGTCTAGTGTCTTACTCGCTGGTGGTCTTAATTACACTATCCCTCCGTCCATGTCATTGGCGATTGCAATCGTCAATGACAGCGGCTGATAGATCGACCAAGTCTTGATACTCGATATCGTGGGTCAGCAAGATCGTCAGCCGT
>CALKXO010000290.1 GCA_938003615.1 uncultured Pirellulaceae bacterium
ATGACAGGCTGGAAGCCTATCCCACCTAACTAGTGCTGCCGGTACCTATGCAAAAACCGGTTGTTTCCAGCGTCAATCTTCGTCGGCGGTCGACTAATCGTCGTTCGTGTCATCAAAAGTTCGCCGGTTGTTTGAATGCCAGAGCGGCAGACCCTCCGCCTTTCGTTTGGCCAGTGCTTTGCCTTTTTTCAGAGCCGGGCATCGCCGCGGTCGAAGCATACATCTTTTCCTGTAAAGGCTCCGGTTCGCAATCCCACTCACCTTCTCAGATCGCTTTCAACCCAGACTGTCGCATGATTGCTCCTCAGAAATGAACTGCAACTGAATTCAGGGGATGTCAAAATCCAAAGTCAACGATTTTGAATCTAAATCGTTGAAAAACTCGAAAAAGGCAGTTGATCACTTTCTGTTCACTTGCTCGATAGTTCGAATTTTGGGTACCCGTTGCCCACCGGCATTTCCACCACATATTCCAGTTCAGAGTGCAGGTTGTATCTGGAAGGAACCGAAGACCCGATTGCCTGCGCTCGCTTGGGCTCATTCAGCAACGCTGCCAGCTTACTGTTTATCAGTTCTGTTGCATCGTTCTGTTTGGAATTGAGTGATTGGCCTGACGCAGCAGTCGCTCTGTCCTGAAGTTCGGCGTTTACAACATCATCACGAAAAATAAGCACACGATAGCGACCCAGCACTACCCCCTTCTGCTCTTCAGAGGTTAGCTCGAACCGTCCCGTACCGTCTGTTTTTCCGAATGCCAACGGAATGATTTGACCTTCATCGTTGCGAAATCGAACAGGGACAAACACCACCATCGCATTGGTCAACACTTTTCCGTCGAGTGTCACTTCGCCGATAAATTCGATCACTGGATCCCCGGTCCAAGTGTTACAGCCACTGAGCATAAGTAGACACAACGTCAACGTCGCCAACAGTCTTTTCCCCGGATTTGTCATTCGGCCACGGTTGCTTAGCACGACCTGCCTCCTTCATTTTGTAGCGCAGAGTCAGATTGTCGTGAGCTGGCCGGCGCCTCAAGTACGCCCTTTGCCTTCGACCACGCCAACTTACCCTCGACCAACATCCACACTTGGATGCCCAACGTGATCAACCCGATGGTCGCCAGTAACGGCTTGGTTCCAAAATTGAACACCCAGCCTTGATCGGGATCAAATAGTTGCCATCCCAGCGCCAGCGTTGGCATCACTACCATGAACGCCATTGGGATCGCGACGAACCAGATCGGTTTGGAACGACGCCACAGATAAAACAGGATCACCATAAACGCCAAACCTGCCAACAGTTGGTTGGTCGCGCCAAAGAGAGGCCACAACAATAGACCTCCGGCTCCGCGCATGCCTGCCGCATTGGGTTGCATGGCGATCCAGCCTCCTAGCAACACCGCCACCAAAGTCGCAACGTAACGATTGGCCAACGGTGAAATTCGAATCGTCGTTCCGATCTCTTGAATCACGTATCGCTGCAAGCGCGTCGCCGAATCGAGCGTCGTGGCGGCAAAACTGGCGACTAGGACCGCAATGATTCCTACGGCCATTTTGCCGGGGATGCCGATCGCGCTAAGGAAGTTGGCTCCTCCATCAATGAAGGCGCCAACCATGTGAGTCAGTTTGAATTCCTTCCATTTTTTTCCACCGCCATACCGCGCCTCCCACGCCATTCTTTGAGGAGTCACCTGCTGAGGAGCGTCAGCGTTGTCAGCCACGCTGGCCATTGTGATTGCTTGGCCGAGGCTAACTTGGTTGTTCGCATTCGCGTTCCCACTCATCCCGACGCCGGCACAACATGCCAAAATCACGACCACCGCCAGCGCTCCCTCCAACAGCATGCTGCCATAGCCAACCGCGACGGCGTCTGATTCTCGGCAGAGTTGTTTGCTGCTGGTGCCACTGCTGACCAAGCAGTGGAATCCGCTGATCGCACCGCAGGCGATCGTGATAAACAAAAATGGCAGAATGGGCGGCGCGTCGGCTGGTGGAGCGGTTACGATCGCGGGAGCTGATGCGATTAAGTCTGCCGATCCACTGAAACAAGCAACGACCAGTCCAGTCACCAACAACGCCAACGCGAGCAGTAATTGTTGGCTGTTAACGTAGTCGCGCGGCTGCAGCAGCAACCACACCGGCAACACCGATGCGATCGCACAGTACACCAGCAGGATCCCAGTCCAAACTGTCTTGGGATTGGTCCAGTTGGGATCTAAGCCTTCGAATTGGTCAAACTGTAGTCGGATCGGAAAGTGGTAGGCACCCAAATAAACGCAAAAATAGATCAGCGCCAATGACGCCAACGACATCGGCAACAGCTGCGTGCTGCCACGCTTCACTAGGATTCCGATAACGACCGCGATTGGCAGCGACACCCAGACCGGCAAAACAGATTCCGGGTACGCTTCAAAGATGGTCGCGATCACTAATCCGAAAATGCCCAGCACCACGGTCAGTGAAAAGAACAGTGTTATCAGAAAGAGAATCTTTGCTCGCGGGGAGATCATTCGACCTGCGATCTGTCCCACGGACTGCCCGTCATTTCTCAAGGACACGACCAACGACCCAAAGTCGTGAACGGCTCCAATGAAGATACTGCCGAAAACGACCCACAACAGCGCCGGCAGCCATCCCCAGAACACCGCTATCGCGGGTCCAACGATGGGGCCTGTCCCTGCGATGCTGGTGAAGTGATGCCCGAAAACGATCGAACATTTCGTGGGTACGAAGTCTACGTCGTCCTGAAATTCTTTACTGGGGACGGTACGGTTGTCATCAAGCTCAAAGATCTTGCTCCCTAGCCACGCTCCGTAGGTCCGGTAGGCAACAATGAAACCAAAAAACGAGGCAAGCGCAATGATTAGTGTGGGCATGGAAAGAAAATGAGAAAATGGTTTGGGCGTGCAAGGGAATAAATGCGATCTTGATTCGTTTATCATAGCATGTCATCACCTCCAGCAGGATGATGGTACGTAAACTGTTTTATTTCCGGCCTACGTTGCTACCGTGACAGACTTGACTCTTACTTGAGCGCGTAGATGACGGCTACGTGTGAGGGAGCATCCCCAAATTATGAGAGAGAACATTGAAAACGGCTTCAACCACCATACTCGCGATTTTTCTAAATCTACTGCTTGCCTTTTCCTGCCACGCACAGGATCGGGCGCAGCAGTTACTCTCCACGCTTCCCGAACAACTGGGGATGGCTAGTTTTCAAGTGTTGTTGCAAGATTTTGATCGGGCAGCCGAATTGCTCAAGACCATCGACGCAGCGATCGCCGTTGAGGCGCAGGGATGCGACCAGGCGATAACGTTTGGGCCATGACCAGCGACGAAGCCAATGTGGCACTGGCTGATCAGCGCGTCGGCGTTTCTGAACTTCGTCAGCAAATTCTTGTCAAATCCGGTAAGGTCGAAGAAGCACTCGAAGAGGCCGAAAGATATCGTGGCAAAGCACAAGCGGAATTGATGAGACGTAAGTTGGGCGCTGATACGGACGCAACCGATTCGATGAAAATGGACCTGAAACAAATCGTCGCCACCGCAAGAGAACTGAAAACGACGTTGGTGGTCTATTCGTTGGTCCGCGCTTTGGATCCCGACACCCGATCCTTTTTCGCCGCCGACAACCCATGGGCTAGTCCCAATTCCGTCTAGGTCTGGGGCGTGTCGCCGGAGGGAGATATTAACTTCAAATCGGTTCCGCTTGGAATCAATCAGTCAGCATTGGTAGAACTTGCGCGGCGAGATCTGACGCGTACCGAAGACCCGCGCGATGATGCGTCAGCTAAAAAGGGGCTGACGTCTAAAGATGCCTTGTCGGAACTGCACCAATTGCTGATTGATCCGATTGCCGATTTCCTACCCAAGAACGCGCAACAACATGTATCCTGCATTCCGCAAGGCGCGCTCTTTTTGGTTCCGTTGGCTGCATTGCCGGACGCTGGTGGAATACCACTGGTCGTCAAGCATATCAAAGTCGCCCTGATCGAGCGCCGACGTAATTGTGGCAACTGCCGGGTGCGGAGGCTGAGGCGAAATACTTTGGCGAACTGCTGAAGGTTCAGCCACTGATCGGAGATGCCGCATCGGAGACGGCAGTCGTATCGCGAATGCAAAACGCGCGAATCATTCACTTGGCAACGCATGGGTTGCTTGAGGCGGAGAGCTTGTATAAGCGGAGCACTCTTTCTGCGATCGCGCTCGGGCCATCGGAAGCCGAAGACGGGTTTCTAAACGTCCGAGGGACGATGCGGATGAAATTGGGCGCTGAGTTGGCTGTGTTGAGTGCTTGCGATACTGGCCGCGGGAAGATTTCTGGTGACGGCGTGATTGGGCTATCGCGTGGCTACATCGCGGCGGGAGTGCCATCGATTGTTGTGTCGTTGTGGCCGGTCAGTGATCAGGCCACGAAGGATCTGATGGCTTCGTTCCATCAAGAAATGCTTGCCGGAGCGAACAAAGCAGCCGCGCTACGTGCGGCGATGTTGGAAACGCGCAAAAAGTTCCCCGCTGCCAACGCATGGGCTCCTTTTACGATATACGGGTACCCACATTAGATCCGGCGTGAAGGGGAACGCGTCGAGCCTGTTTCGATTTACAGGACTTTGGTCTTTTTAGCGGCGTTTGAAATCGCAGGGAGTTCGTTTGCGTCAAAACATTTTTTGAAAAGCAAAAACTTTCTGCCCAAAATTCAGGTATAAACAGATGACAAGACGATTTCTCTTTCCACGGTGAATCATTGTCCAGTACCAACCGCATCATGGAACCGGTCCAAGCCACCGGCGGGCCGCGCTCAACCAGCCATCGACTCGGCTGGTTGTTGAAGGCGATGTGGATTGCCTTGTTGATGCTGTTTGCTCGTGTGATGTTCTTGATCGTTTACGAGTATCAACGATACTTCCCGCCGGATTTCGCCGAGGGATTTTTGCAGTACCGAGAATCTTATTTCTGGGGTGTTTATTCGGCAGCGTTCTATTTGCACATCGCGATTGGCCCGATCGTGTTGTTGATCGCAGTGTTCTTGATGTTGTCTGGGCAAGGCAACAGATACCTGAAACGATTTGCTCATTGGCATCGCCCACTGGGAAAACTGCAGTTTTTGCTTGTCGTGTTTCTGTTGACGCCCACGGGGATCGTGATGAGCACGCGCGCCAATACGGGCGCGGTGGCAGGCGTCGCGTTTTTGCTACTGTCGTTGGCGACTGCGTTTTCGATGATCGCTGCTGTCTGGCATATTCGCCACGGAAACATTGCCGTTCATCGCCGATGGGCAACGCGCTGTTTTTTGTTGCTGTGCTCACCAATGTTATTGAGATTGATGCAGGGAGCAGTCATCACATTGGAATACGACTCGGTGGCAACCTATCCGTTGAGTGCATGGGCAAGTTGGACGGTGCCGTTGCTATTGTTTGAGATCAGCGCGATCGCCCGGCGGGCAGAATTTGTGAAGTAGGAAGACGAGGTTCAATAGTCTTTACCGAGGAGAAGGTGATGAAAACAAATCAAAACACAAAACCGTTTGGCATGAACGGTTTCACTTTGGTCGAGCTGCTGGTGGTCATTGCGATCATTGGCATCCTCGTTGGGATGCTGCTTCCCGCAACGCGCGGCG
>CALKXO010000291.1 GCA_938003615.1 uncultured Pirellulaceae bacterium
CCGCAATCAACTTTCGCGCAACTTCGAGAGTCAGGTTCTCGGATTCGAAAAGGTTGTCATGTGGTTCTTCATCGGCCATCCACAAAAAATAACCGGATCGGAAAAATCAGCCAACACCGATTTCACAGCTTGGACGCCTACTTTTAACGCATTCTCGAATGGCTTGCTCGCGCGTCTGCCTGACGAGGCTTGGCTTTTTTTGAAATGTTCTTTCGAACGATTCACTTTCCTGCTGCGTACCACCTGCGGTTTGCCGCTGTGTAAGCAGCAGTTCCGGCAGCAAACGCCAAAAGATGCACCATTCATTATGACTTGCGCAATCGTTATAGACTGATGTCACAACATGAAGAACAGGTGCCATTTTCCTGCATGCGGTAGCTTTTTCAGCTTCGCCACCTTCGTTTGCCGTCAGAACCCGACCCACAATAAGGAAATGGAGAAAAATATTCCACGAATTCTCTATTAAGTTCTTAACTAAACCTTACCTTTCACGTGACGACCCTCAGTTTAACTTTTCTTTGTTGAAACGGTCTGTTTCGCCGACCCCTACAATCCCCTGTTCGCAGGAAAGACTAAATCTTTCCTCTGGAGCAAAAATGATGTTACACATGAAATCAATCGTTATCACAACCGTTCTTGCCGCCACTTGCTGGCTTCAGACTTCTGAAGCACAGGCTGGTCCTCTGCTTGATTGGTTGCGAGGCATTCGCCGCACAAACAGTGCTCCGTCGAACGCATCGCAGTACGGCTACTACGCTCAGCCAAACTCGGCTCAAGGCATTCAAGGTGCAGTCGCTCCTAATGTTGCTGGTCTGCAACCGGGACAGTGTATGAAGACTTGCAATAAAACCTGCAGTCGCACCGTTGTGAACTACGTGCCTTACACAGCCTACCGAACTAGCTGGAATAAGGTTCCGGTAACAAAATACCGCCCGGTCACCAGTTCAGATCCTTGCACAGGCTGCACCATGACATGCATGAAGCCATGCACGACCTATACCTATCAGTGTCAGCGCGTCCCGTACACGACTTACCGTCCTGTTTACCGCCAAGAACAATACACTGTGCCCGTGACGACAATCACAAACGGTTGCTCAACTGGCAACTGCGGCAATAACTGCAATACTTGTGGAACAGGTCAGTCGTTGGGCGGTATGACACAGAACTTCAATCCGGCACCTGCCGCAACAGTTCCTAGCTACGCCGCTCCTGCACCGACATACGGAACGCCAACTTATTCGGCCCCCCCGACCAGCGGATCGCTGCCTGCTGCCGATACAGCACCTAGCCTCAATCTGCCTGGAGGATCGCAGTCTCGTCTGTCGATTCCTTCTCAAGGAATTGACACTGAAAACACTTATCAGGTCCAGTCATACAAGTCCGTAACTCCACACACGGCGTCGACTGGCGATATTCGCTCTGCGACCCAAGGCGTGCGACCTTCCAATCGTAAACGATCGTTTGTCGATCGCCTTGAGAACAATCAAGGTGGCAGCAACAGTACTGACCGCTACACAACTCAGGCGGATCGTCGCAACGACATTCAGCCAACAACGGAGATGCGTTCGCTTCGCCGCCGCTGGAGTTACTCTCCGGTCCGTATGGCCAGCAACGTCCCCACCAGCAATGCCCCATTCATGTCTGTCGGCAAGGCTTCTAAAGTCAACCGTCAGCAGATCAACAGTGCTTGGGACGACGTAAAGTAATAAGAAGGTCGAGCTAAAACTTGACCGTTCATTAGACTATGACGAATCCCGATCGTTGACTTGCCGGCAAGTTGACTACAGGGATTTCGTTTTTTTGATGTTCGGGTTAAAGGTTCGGGTTAGATGTTTGCGAAGCCTCTCTCCTGCCCCTGCTGCCTCCCTCCATACCCGCTGTCTTTGCCGCCCCGGGGAGTTTGCAGAGCAACTCACATCTGCTTTTCTCACATCTGCTTTTTTTTGGGAAACCGATCCGACCGATGTTTGGTTCTTGCGATCGTGTCACCGACCTCCTTGCCGATCTGCTTGGCAATTTCTGATGCCTTGAACGCCTGCAACGAAGGATAAGGCTAATTCTTGATAACTGGCCAGCTGACACGGATCAGGGCGTTTCGAAAACGGGCAAAAGCGACTAAATTGGTGCCCGATTCGGGTAGCCATTTCGCCCGTCAGCAAACCCTCCGAAAAATACGCAAATCCATGCCTTTGATCGTCCAGAAGTTTGGCGGTACCAGTGTCGCAAACAGTAAAAAAATTCTTGCCGCTGCCCGCAAGGCCGTCCGCGCCCATCAACAGGGCAACCAAGTTGTCATGGTCGTTAGTGCCATGGGCAAGAACACCGATACGCTGATCAAGCTGTCCAAGGAGATCAACGAGAAACCGCCGGCGCGTGAGATGGACATGTTGTTGTCCACTGGTGAACAGGTCAGCGTCGCCCTGATGGCAATGGCGATCGATTCGATGGGATTTAAGGCCGTCAGTTTGACCGGTGGTCAGATCGGTATCAAAACGGACAGCTCGCACACCAAAGCCCGCATTCACTCGATCTCGACCGAACGCATGAAGCGTTTGCTCGATGAGGGCAACATTGTCATCGCGGCAGGTTTCCAAGGTATCGACGAAGATCTGAACATCACAACGCTCGGACGCGGCGGCAGCGATACGACGGCCGTTGCCTTGGCGGCGGTGCTTGGGGCCGATCAGTGCGAGGTCTACACTGATGTCGATGGGATCTATACGACCGACCCGCGCAAACTGCCTGAAGCGCGTTTGGTCAAACGAGTGTGCTACGACGAGATGCTAGAACTTGCCAGCCTTGGTGCTGGCGTCATGCACAGCCGCTCGATTGAGTTTGGCAAAAAATTCAATGTGCCAATTCACGTGCGCAGTTCCCTGAGCGATGTGCCGGGATCGTTAATTGTCGATACGGCCGGAAGTTCAGCCCTGCCGGTCAGTGGTGCTGCCCTGACACGAGATGAAGCATTGATTTCTGTTGTTGATGTTCCCGATGTCGCAGGCACGATCCACAAAATTTTTGCTCCGATAGCAGACAAAAAAATCACCGTCGATATGATCGTCCAGAACGTCTCCGCCGGCGGAACGACCGACATTAGTTTTACCGTCCCGCACGAAGAAATGGACGACGCGCTCGCAGCCATCACTGAGGTGGTCACGGAGCTTGGCGGGAGAATGGGTAACCGCGATGATCGCGTCTCCAAAGTTTCTGCGGTTGGACTTGGAATGGCTCATCAGGCAGGTGTCGCCAACCGCATGTTTCGTTCTTTGGCCGACGCGGGCGTCAACCTGCAAATCATCACTACCAGCGAAATCAAAATCTCAGTTTTGGTCAAACGCGATGTAGCAATTGAGGCGCTGCGCACGGTTCATGCCGAATTCGAACTGGATCAGCCAAACGAGCAAGAGGCGGCTGATGTCGAAACCGAGGCGCGGCGGGCGACGTCTGCGGTTGATGCCGTGGACGTGATTAATCGCTTGCAAGGTGCAGGGATGGAAGCGCTGATGATCGATGACATCACGTTGGATAGTACGCAGTCTCGCATCACGCTACACAAGATTCCCAACCAACCGGGCCTTGCCGCCAATCTGTTTGAGCGCGTTGCTGCGGCGGGTGTGTTCGTTGACATGATTGTGCAAAGCTATGGCAGCGACCAAATTGCCGATATCACGTTCACCGTTGGCCGCGATCAATTGGCAGAGGCTCTTAAAGTGGCTCAAGCCGTTAGCGACGAAACGGGTTGCCAGGGCGTTGACCATAAAGAAGCCATTGCGAAACTGTCTGTGTCGGGTATCGGACTTCGAAGCCACACGGGCGTTGCGATTGCGATGTTCGGAGCATTGGCCAACAGCGGCGTCAACGTGGAGATGGTCAACACGTCCGAAGTTCAAGTAAACGTGGTCGTTGACGGAGCTGACGGCGCCAAAGGCCTTGAGCAACTGAAGCAAGCGTTCGCCGATTCGATTCGGTAGCCGATCTCGCAAGAGATTGGCGTGTTTTTCTTTTCGCAGTCCAAAGTCTTGGGACTTCGGCTACGGATATGTTCGGCCTAACTGATAGGACATCCCAATGAATTCCAGCACTGCCAACGCCCATGAGACCATCCAATGGATTGGCCAAACGGATGGACATCTACGATTGATCGATCAGACATTGCTGCCTGAGAAACTCAAGGAGATTGACTGTCGTGACATCGAAACGGTTTGGGAGGCGATTAAGATACTACGTGTTCGTGGAGCACCTGCTATTGGCATCGCAGCCGCGTACGGTGTGACCGTCGGCTTGAACGCAGTTGACGACAGCGATACCGACGCATTTTGGAAAACGTTTGATGAATCGGTCGATTACTTGGCCACCAGTCGCCCGACGGCCGTGAATTTGTTTTGGGCGTTGGATCGGTTAAAAACGCTCGCAAAAGACCTGCGAGAGGATCATGGCGGCGATTTACCAACGGCGCGAGAGAAACTTCTGGCGGAGGCAAAGAGTATCCATCAAGAGGACCGCGAAATGTGCCATTCGATTGGCCGCTTCGGTGCTCCTCTTCTCGAGGGCGTCAGTGGTGTACTGACGCATTGCAACGCAGGTGGGTTGGCGACAGCCGAATATGGAACCGCGTTGAGTGTTTTTTTTACCGCTCAAGATCAGGGACACGATCTTCATGTGTTTGTCGATGAAACCCGTCCACTGCTACAAGGAGCTCGGCTAACCGCATGGGAGCTGATGCAGCGTAACATCAAAGCGACGTTGATCTGCGATTCGATGGCGGCGCAGGTGATGCGTGAGCAAAAAGTACAGGCCGTTGTCACGGGGGCCGATAGAATTGCCTCCAATGGGGATTCGGCCAATAAGATCGGTACGTATTCGATCGCAGTGCTAGCGCATGCACACGGCATTCCTTTCTACATTGCCGCGCCAAGCAGCACGTTCGATCTAGGGATTGAATCGGGCGACGAGATTCCGATTGAGTTGAGAAACTCCCAAGAGATCACTCACGGGTTCGGGCGACAAACTGCTCCCGACGGCGTGGAAGTCTACAATCCCGCTTTCGATGTGACTCCCGCCAAGTACATCGCCGGCATCATCACCGAGCGCGGCGTAATTTCACCAGTGACGCGCGAGAATGTCGTGGCCATGATCGGCGGCTGATCTAGTTTCTCTGACGGATAAAACGACTAGGCAGGGGATCTTCAGGTGGCTTGGGTAAGTGTTTTGAAGTTTGGCCATAGAGGCGTAGAAAATTCAATGCCAGTGATGGCATGCTACGTGCTTGAGTGTTGGCTAGCAAACCAAACGCAAATATTTCTTTGACTTATCACGCAAAATCCTTATAATAGATAGATTAAGTGTGCCCAAAACCTTCCACGCCACGTCTCTCTAGTTGGGTTTCCAAGTGCGCGTCTTTGCGCGATTCATTTAGAACCAAGCCCCGTTAGGTAGACTAAATATGCACCGTATCATCAGCAGACCTGCTCGTCAGTTTTATCAGTGCGTTTTGAAAGCAGTTCAGCTGGCGGGTCTCCCGCGCGAGCGCTTCGTTCCTGCCGGCACCCCACGTCGGCTGCGTGGAAATCAAGTCGGAAAACCGGCATATCAAATTTGCGAACCGCGTCGGCTGCTTGCCGGTATCGAGTTTTCTGCTGTAACCGGGCAAGTACTCATCGGCGGTACCAATGCGGATGATGTGGCACGCGTGACGCAATCAGGCAGCACGATCATTGTTACGCAGCGAGGATTTGAGACTCAGACCTTTCGGGCTTCGAGCATCAATTCGATCTTGTTCGTGGGGCTTGGTGGTGATGACTCTTTTGAGAACCGAACGGCCATCAATAGTGTCGCATTTGGTCAAAATGGTAACGACACTTTGATCGGAGGTTCTGGAATCGATCGGTTGTTTGGAAATGGAGATGACGACATCATCCGCGGCAACGGAGGCGATGATTTTGTCGTTGGCGGTATTGGCAATGACGCTCTCGATGCGGGGGCAGGCAACGACCGAGTGCTGGGGATCAACGGAAACAATACGATTGAGGGCGGTGCTGGCGACGACCTGATTTTTGGTGGCAACGATATCGATATCATCACCGATGTGTCAGGAACCAACACGCTTGCTGGCAATGGAGGCAACGACACGATCACCGGCGGTAGCGGTGAGGACACGATCTTTGGCGGACAAGGCAACGACGTTCTGAGCGGTGCTGGAGGGAATGATCGTATTTATGCCCAAGCCGGTAATGATTTTGTGTCTGGCGGAAGTGGCGTAGACGTAGTCGCGGGAAATGATGGCGACGATGTGCTGCAAGGGGAACAGGGCAACGACCGCATCGTTGGTGGCTCGGGCAGTGACCGAGCAAGTTTCTCTGGTGCGCTGGCCTCTTATGATGTGACTGCCTCAGGAGACAATCTTCGTGTCAATGATCTACGTGGGCCAAATTTTGGGCTGAACGACCTAGTGATTGGCGTCGAACAGATCGCGTTCGGTGATGGAGTACGCACGCCGGAACAGGCGCTCGATCCAACGACGACTCCAGATCCTCCGACTCCAGATCCTCCGACCGATCCACCGACCGATCCACCGCAACCGCCAAATGAGAATATTCGTGAGGTGGTTACCATCCAACCGATCATTGCCGCGAATTCCAACGGCACCAATGGCGCTGAGTTTTTTGGTAACGCGAGACAGGAAGCCAATATCAAGCAACGGATTGATGCGATCTTCGCGTCAGCAAATGTCGACATTGAATTCTTACCGGCCCGACGCGTCAACGACACTTTTATCAATGTCGGGTCCGGTAGCGGCACCCGTCCCCGACGTGACTTGAGTACAATCGTGTCTAACGGCGATTCCCGTGGACTGGGCAGTTCCGACCGTCTTGTGATTGACATGTATTTTGTCGAAGTGGTACCCGGATTTCAAAATGTAAGCGAATTCGCCGCCAACGGATTGGCTTTTGTTGGCAGCACGGGTGTCGCGATACATATCGGTGACGATTTGGTCAATTCCGCAGACGGTCGATCGACAATCGCGCACGTGACGGCACACGAGATCGGACATAATCTTGGTTTGCCTCATGTTGAAGGCAATGACAACCTGTTGGCCGAAGGCGGTAGATCGACTCGATTGACTCAGAGCCAGATCGACGCAATTATTGCCAGCCCAATTTCGCGGCCAGTTTAGGTAACGCCGGCCCCCAATCAACGCCCCAATCGCATTCCCTGCCGTCGATGACTTCTGTTGTTCCTAAAACGTGAGCAACTAAAGTCTGGCGGCTGCGGCGTCTCAGGTATAGACTGAAGACGTCTCAGTCACCCATTGCCCACAATGTCCTCGGAGTTTGTCGATGATCACCAAGAATTTAGTCTGCTGCGCCGTTCTCGTTTCCTGCCTTTCTCTTACGCAAATAGTCCGGGCGCAGGAAGAGAATCACCCCGCAACGCGTCATCTGCTTAAGAACATGGCGGCAGCGCAACTGACTGACGATCAGACCGCACAGATAAATGAACAGGCCAAGGCTACGGCGGAAAAAATTGGCGAAGTGCGTGAGGCGTCTGGTTTGACGTTCAAAATGATAAAGAAGCGCACGGCCGCCCTGAAGAAATTCAGGAAGACAGGACTCAAGGGGCAAGAATTGACTGACGCTGTCAAAGAAGAAATCGGGCTTACTCAAGAGCAGTTCGACGCGGCTGTGGAAGTCGAGGCACACAGAAGATCGCTGAAAGAATTCGCGATTGAGCTGTTGACCGACCAACAGAAGAACGCGCTCCCAAAAATGTCAAATGGGACTAACGCCAGCAAAGGGCAGAAAAAGATGGCGGAAAATACGACCGCGGCATCAGCTCAAACCGGTGGACTTATTTTTGAAGACGACTTCGAGCGTTCTGAAAGCCAAGAAGTAAAGGACGAAATTGGCAACGGTTGGAAGTCGAACAGTGAATCTCGCGCCAAAGGAAACAAGCAGGTTGACTTGAGAGACGGCGCGATGCATATCACGATGCACGCCGAAGCGGACCACGCTGTTTCAGTGACTCATCCAGCAGAATTTACCAACGGGAAGGTTACCCTGCGATTCATGTTGAAGAACGAGGGTGATTCGTTGGGATTGAACTTCGCGGATCTAAAATTTAAAGAAGTTCATGCCGGTCATTTGTGCATGACAAAAATCGGCACCAAAAATGTTCAAATCGACGATTTGAAAACGGGCAGGATGGCCAATGCTAGTCGCGCCGCGCGCAAGGCTGGAACCGAGACCGAAGAAATGAAAAAAGCGTTGAAGGCCAAAACGAAGCGCTTTCCTAACGAGTTGACCACCGGTAGTTGGCACGATCTGGAAGTTCGGATCGAAGGTCAAACGATGATCGTTGCGATTGATAGCCAAGAAGTTGGTAGCTTCACTTCAGAGGGGATTGCTCACCCAACCAAACGAACGCTACGCGTGGCGGTACCCAAGAGCGCGGTGGTGGATGATGTGAAGATCTATTCACTGGCCAACTGAGGCTTCGCAGTGCAGCCACGCAGTGCAGCTGCCGTAGGGCAACTGTCGTAGCAAAAAGAATGAGTCCGGGAGCAGTCGTTTGCTTCCGGATTTTTTGGTCGACGTGAGAGGGTTTAACGCTGGTCGGAGAACCACGCTCTCTGAACGCCTCCGAGGTAACCAGAGCGAGTGCCCTGCCCCGCAGCACGCGCCGGGTAGCGATAATTACCTTGACGGTAATGTAGTTGTCTCTGGGAGTTTGGTTGACCCGTGTACCCAGACTGACGTACTGGATAAGCGCTCTGCGGCATCGGATGAGCTCCAATTGGAGATGCGTTTGAGGCTGCTGGATTTGGTTGAGCGTCGCCAAAATCTATGTCGTACTTACTGTTTTTTTTAATTGAAACACGCGCGGCGGCTCGTTGATGAACGTCGCCGACAATCGCAATGAATTTTTTCTGAACCGGAGGACTTACGCTCAACTTTTTTCCCATCTCCTGCACGCCGTATCCATTGCTCTCGGTTGTCTCGTTTAAACGTTGCAGGAATTTCATCGATTCCACAAAATTGTGGTCCGCAGTTGGACCTACGATAGGCTGGATGGTACGAACAATGAATCCTGCGGCAGCGTTAGGGATTTTCAGAAACACGTCCAGCTGACACACCATCTGGCGTTCCTTATTGACGACACCGGCGACTTGTCCTGCCGTGCCGGGGCCTTGCTTGCGCGGGGAGGTTCTCACCACGATCACGCATCGAGCGTCTAGTTTCTTCCTGAGGACGGGGCCTTCGTACTGGCCCTCACCGTAGAAGATATGAGTGTCATTGCTGCCGTAGACCAACTCCATCTCGCTGGTGGTTCCCGCGCCGTCATCCGTTTCTAGGCGATACGGAGCAATACGTTTGGCTTTCATCTCGGTGATGCCCATCAATTCCCAGATGTTCACGACCACCTCAGGGTGACGGATCAAAAACTGTAGATAGTCAGGGTCAATCTGAATCGCCATCCTCGGCAAACTACGATACATGTTGGGTTTGTCCAACACGTCCCCGATCTTTGCCTTGGTTTCTTCGTTCAGTTGCGCCCACGGGACTTGACTGACAACTTCGTTTCGCAGCTTCCTAGAACTTGATCCGGAGGTCAGCTCCTCACCACTTGAAAATGAGGAGAGCAATACAACAAGAGACAGGACCACTAACAGACGGAGCGACAGCATCGATGTGGAAATCGGCGTCGGAAGGGGCAGCGCAGGTTGAGCGTTCTTTATCTGTGTCATTCGATTGAAGTCATTGCCAAGCAAATCGACTACGGGAAACCTTGAGGGATATCAGCTGCAACTGCCATTGATACGAAGGGAACCTTCACCAAAAGCGGCGTGTTAATATGTACGGCTTGTAGTGTTTGTTCGGCCATTGGTTGCAGAGAAACGAGCCAATTATTGGCGAATCGTCCGTTTGTTGAGACTTGGGTGGCATGTCCACGCCCAGCCAGATTTTCAACTGGCTGCAAAGCTCGCAGATGTGTACTTTGCAGATAAATTCAGCAGCCATAGAGTTGCCAGCATCGCATGCTATCGCGAACAATGAACAGCTCTATCAGGTGGTTTTCGTTTCTCTATTCACCCAAGAGTGTCACAATGAGTGCCCAATCCGTCGCCGAACAACTCGTTCAAATGTGTCGTGAAGGAAAAAATGGTGAAGTCCTCGAGCAGTTTTATGCTGACAACATCGTCAGTAGGGAAATCGCTTCGGCTCCCGCTCCGGTGGTGGAGGGAAAGGATGCGGTGCGCAAGAAGAGTGAAGAGTGGTTCGCGTCAGTCGAAGAGTTTCACGGCAGCACGATTTCTGATCCTGTCGTTGCAGGCAACTTCTTCTCGTGTTCGATGGCTTTCGACGTCACGTTCAAGGGGCGCGGTCGCACACAGATGGAAGAGATCTGCGTTTACGAAGTCGCCAATGACAAAATCGTCAGCGAGCAGTTCTTTTACCACATGGGTTAAGGATCGCGCTACCGCCACTAAACTTGTAGCCGGTTGCACGTTAGCACCGGTTCCTCCGCCGCATATCTTCCTTGTGGACGAGTTTAAGTCAGGACCACTAGGCGATCGCACCAAAAGCGAAGATCAACGTTTGACGGGAATCGACGGTTGCGATCGTCTGAGAGTCACAGTCTGGTCGGGTTAGTATCTGAAGTGACGAATTTGCTCGCCCTGTTCTCCGATACGCGTCATTGCTTCGATGCCCAAATCCAGATGGAGGTCAACCCATTTCGAGGTCACTGCGGCATCAGATGCTTCTGTTTTTACGCCCGCTGGCGTTGTCGGCACATCTGAAACAAGCAACAGCGCGCCTCGAGCGATAGAGTTGTGATGACCGACGATGAACAGCGTCGCGGTTTCCATGTCGATTCCAATGCACGTCAGTTGGTCGAGCTTTTCGCGGAATGAATGATCGTGCTCCCACAGTCGTCGGTTGGTCGTGTAAATGACCCCGGTTCTATATTCGAGGTCTCTTTCCAACAGCCGATCGGAAACGAATTTATGCAATTTGAAGGATGGCAGAGCGGGAACTTCGGGCGGCATGTAATCCATGCTGGTGCCCTCGCCGCGAATCGCTGCAATCGGCAAAATGAAATTGCCAATTTCAGTTGTGTCTTTCAGTCCTCCACACTTCCCTAGGAACAAAACACCATTGGGGCAAACTGCTGACAGCAAGTCCATAATGGTTGCCGCGTTGGGTGAGCCGATTCCAAAATTGACGATCGTCAGTCCGTCGTCATTGGTCGCCGCTTGCATCGGGCGGCTCTGACCATGGATCTTACAGTTAAATCGTTCCGCAAATTGATCGACGTAGTTGTTGAAATTCGTCAACAAAATGTAGTCGCCAAATTCTTCGACCGGCATTCCCGTATAACGCGGCAACCAACTTCTGGCGATTTCGTGGCGGTCAAATACTGGAAGCGTCATAAGCTTGGTCCTTGAGCAGATGTTTGATCAGCGCGTCGAGTTGTTTTCGTCCATCATTAAATCCTCCGGCAGCTGATCAATCCAGCTGGCGTCGGCCACGTATTTCATCTTAATCAAAGCGTCGCCGGCTATTTCATGGAACAGCTGTCCGTCACGGCGAGTGAAATGATTTTTCCAATCGCCGGCAACTCCCTTACGCGCTTTCGCGGTTGGGCTGCTGCCGTCTCCTGCGCTGCGGCCGGTGACACTTTGAAAACGAGTGGCTTCGGTCGCCGCAATCGCTGCCTCGTCGTCTGCAGCCACATCGTGGGTTCCCACCGTTTTGAAGATCGTCTTCAATTGACCTGCCAGATCGGATTTCATGGATTCGTAAGAAAGGTTGGCATCGGCCGGAACTTGAAATGCGTCGATGGTCTCCTTCCAGTTGTTCGCCCATTTTGCGATAACCGCATCGTCAAAGAAACGCTTAAGGACAATTGGGCGTTTCTCAATAAAGTAGGCGTACCGCGGACTGCCGTGAGCGTCTTTTAACAACCAGTCATACGTGCCGCTGGTCAATACATCACGACCGTCGCGCACCAAGCGAACAATCTTTGACTCAGGGAACAGTTTTCGTATACGGGCAACGACCAACGCCGAAGTCCCGGGGTAGGGAGTGATTTTGTCGACAACGATACGTTTGTTGGTTCTGTTCTGAGCGAATGAGACCACGAAGTTAGCGAACGAGCGTTCGAATGCATCCAAAAACTGCTGGCGGTCCATTCCCATCTGTTCGAAGAAATAGTGTACCGAAAACGCTTTGGCGTATTTGT
>CALKXO010000292.1 GCA_938003615.1 uncultured Pirellulaceae bacterium
CGAAAGACCAAATCGCTAAGAATTAGGGCCGTTTCTGGATAACGTATTAAGGTATTGAAATCTATCCAGCGGCCATAGGTTGATGGATAGATTTGGCATTGAAATGGCCGTCTTCGTTTGTGCGGATGGCATTGATCTGAAGCGACCAACCAATCGATGAGTCTATACGTTCCGATCGCGGTTGTCAAAAATCAGCTCGGGCCCCAACGGTGAGGGGCTAAATATCCATCCAGTCAGCCCGACGAGCGCCGTTGCGCTACGGGCAGTGTCGGTCGCCGCACGGATTGTAAACGTTGACTTCCGAGCGGCAGTGATTACCCGCCAAACGCATTCAACTCAAACCATTGGCTTGCCGAATCGGCAGGCTGCTCCGGTGCGGTGAACATCTGGGACGACTTCTTCTGCATCTTCTTCAGTCGTTTGGACAACATCGAACTGGCGATCAGGCCATGGTCGTGCGCCCCCATCTGCAACAGTAAATCCAAGAGACGTTTGTCAATTAGCCGTGTGACCACTTCGTCATCGAAGGACAAAAAGTAACCGACTTCTGATCTGCCGGGGAAACCCTCCGCGAACCGGACGACAGATTCGTCTTTGGCCAATAGTGGATGCCGGTCCAGCATCATCAACGCCAAAGGCGCGTGCATTGACTCGTCGCCCGAAAATTTTGTGTCAATCAGAAATTCAGCCAAAGATAGATACAGCTGACTCGATTGATCTGACGGGACATTCTTACTGTCTTGGAACCATTGGCGGTCCAGTGGACGCGTGATCATCGTGTACTCCACGCCCCAGCTTGAGAGCAGGTCTTGGACAATAAAGAACTCCGATGGAAAATGAAGCGCAAGAACCACGGTCTTGGGTTGCCCGAGTTGCTGGAGCAGCGTCGGCCTGAACAAGCGATAGAGGGTCTCTCGATCAACTGCATACGAATCCGGGAAGAGATTGTAGCTGCCGAATTTCAACAGGTCGGAAAGTGCCATGAGATTAGGGCCAAGATTTTAAGATCACAAGAGAGTTCTAACTGTTCGACATAAAAAAAGCCCACGCATCAACGTGGGCTTGGTGATCTTTTTGACGATTAAAGCTCGCCCATCTTTCCGCTGATCAATTGAATGAATTCATCGTTGGTCTTGAAACGACCCAACTGACGCGTTAGCTGTTCCATCGCCTCGATGTGAGGCATTGTGGTCAACGTACGACGCAACATCGTAATCGCGTTCAATTTTTCTTCACCCAGCAGCAGTTCCTCACGACGAGTACCTGACTGGCTGATGTCCATTGCTGGCCAGACGCGCCGGTCGGCCAACTTTCGGTCAAGCACAAGTTCCATGTTGCCGGTGCCCTTGAACTCCTGAAAGATCAGTTCGTCCATGCGGCTACCGGTATCAACCAGAGCTGTACCCACGATCGTCAACGAACCGCCCTCTTCGAAAGCGCGAGCCGAGGAGAACAATTTTTTAGGGATGTCCATCGCTTTGATGTCCACACCGCCGGACATGGTTCGGCCGGTATTGCCAACCCACTTGTTGAAGGCGCGAGCCAGACGTGTGATCGAATCCATCAGTAAGAACACGTCTATCCCCATTTCGGCGAGACGTTTGCAGCGTTCGATGGTCAATTGCGATAGTCGAACATGGCTTTCGACATCTTCGTCAAGGCTACTGGCGATCACCTCGCCGCCTTTGACGTTACGCTTCATGTCGGTAACTTCTTCCGGTCGCTCATCAATCAGCAGCACCATCAGCTTCGCTTCCGGATGGTTCTCCGCGATGCCTTGACTGATATGTTGCATCATGATCGTCTTACCACTTCGAGGCGGCGCGACAATTAGAGCCCGCTGTCCCTTGCCCATTGGTGTGAGCAAATCCATCACGCGTGTGGTCAACGGCGTTGCCCCCGTTTCCAGCGTATACCGCTGCTCTGGGTTGATCGGCGTAAGCTGGTCAAACGATTTCATCTCCGGATAAGTCTCGGGATCTAAGCCATCGATATCAGTCAGCTCTCGCAGGCGCGGCCCCTGATTGCGACGTCCGGGTTGAACCTTTCCAGAGAGCATCAATCCAGCGCGAAGACCGAATTTTTCGATCATTGTGCCAGGCACAAACGGATCCGACTTCTCGCGACTGTAGTTGTTGTCTTTGCTGCGGAGGAATCCGTAACCGTTGGGATGCATCTCCAGCAATCCAGTGCCTTCCACCAATTCGGCGTCGTCGAATTCGACAGGTTCGCGATTTTGCCGTCGCGATCGGTTATTGTTATTGTTGCGGTTGCCGGAATTGTTTCCGCCACCTCCGCCACCACCATTGCGACGACGTCGACTGTTCGATGAACCGCCACCGCCGCCATTTCCTCCACCGCCGCCACCATTGTTGTTGTTGGAGCGTCTGCGTCGTCTGCGTTGACCTCCTCCGCCACCAGAGGAACCGTTGTTTGAACCGCCGCCGCTGTTGTTCGAACCGCCGCCGTTACTGGAACCGTTGTTCTGCGAACCGCCGGAATCATTGGAACGATTTGAATCGCGGTTCTCACCGCCGCCGCCTGACTCATCTACAGAAGTGTTTCCACCTCGGCGAGTACGTTTTTTTGCCATAAAAAGGGATCCTGATCTTTAGAGAGATATCCAGGGTGTTGTAGCTACTTACCGTCATCGGCAAGCTTCATGAAATGTCGATTTGCTTGCTGGTACGAATCGTTGAAAACCGGAGCCGCTAGTTCGAACTCAACAAGGCGGACTTTCTGCCTATATCAACTCGAACCAACGTGGACCGGGGGTCGCAAAGGTGGCTGCGAAGCAGCGTTTCACTATCGATCGATGCGAAAACCAGTAATTAAAATGAAGCAAAGAATTCAAGCTTTCAAATTTGCCGAGCCAACAAGTGCGCGCCGATTTCCGACACTGCGACGATGACTCTCTGACAAACCAACTTCAACAACGTTGAGTGGGGAATCACCAGTACGAAGGCCGGCAATCTCGAGTTCTCAAATTCTTCAATGAATGAAATTTGACGTCTGCCGAAGATGATCATCAACAAAATACTGATGCTTCGACAGACAACTGGGGTCGTAAACGATTGATCAATCAAGACCAAAACGAACAGGTGCGTGACTGTTTGAGCCTACTGTTGTGTATACCGAAAAATGCGGTCAAGCAGAGCTAGGAACAATCAGTTCCAATCAAAATCATCAGAACGCAAACAAGACAAACTGGAATGTCCTTGAGTGTGTCTCTGATGGGGACAGAATAAAAAGATACTCCGGTCCATGGAAGTAACCTGGTCGATGTGCCGGTTTTAAGCTGTTTCCACGACGGTGATGTCTGGTGAAAAATCCGACAGCCAAGCTTGTTCAATCTGAAGTCAAGTTTTGTCTACAGCAAGCACGATGTCAAGCTTAATTTAGCATTTTTGAACTTTTCCGCCGGTATCGTGCAAGCGAACAATATCGCAAAAAAGTCAAGGTTCTTAGATCGATCGAGCAAACTCCCATTCTTTATTCCGGCCGATGCCTCCATCCTCGCAGCGGATGACGACTTGAGAGAAAAATCGACGATGTTGGAAAAATCAGGACGATCGACAAAGTTTAGCTAACCCCAAGCTCTGCCAGCGTCGATCAGACACGAAATACGGTGACCTCTCGCCGCTAATTGCTGTGCTGGCGCCAAGAACGCTTTCAAACCTGCGTAAGCCACTGCGGCCACGAAAAACAAAAGTCTCTGACAATGGTGACGGAATGAGAACGCTGATTCGATTCGCGATGTTGATGGGCGCAACGCTATATGCCGCCAGTATGGTTGGGCCGCAATCTGCGCTTGCTCAGCAGGCCGGAGGTATCAATTGGCAAACCAACCCACAACAGGCCGCAAACCAAGCCGCCGTTGAGAACAAATTGGTCCTGCTGCACTTCACCGCCGATTGGTGTGCCCCCTGCCAATCACAAAAGCGGTTTGTTTTCTCAAATCCAACCGTTGCCCGAGCCGTCAACCAGTCGGTAATTCCAGTTCTTGTCGACATCGACCTCAATCGGAATTTGGCAGCCGAATTGGGCGTGAAAACCATTCCCTTTGATGTGTTCCTCACTTCGGCCGGCGAAGTCGTCACCAAACGCCGCAGCCCAACTGACGCTCAAAACTTTATCGGCATGGTAACCAAAATACGCGCACCGGGACCGGCACATCAGAGTGGCGCGATGGCGAAACTAGACCAACTCAAAAGGAAGCTTGATCCGATGAGTCTTCCACGTGACGATCGTGCGACCTTCGGTGCAGAGGGCCCAGGCAATGCAACCGTCGGTGTCTCTAAAGAGGCAATGGAACTGGCTGCTAAATCAAACTACGGAAATCTCATGCCTTTCCGTAATCTTGGCCGGAAAAAAAATCCACAACGCGGAATCAACTCCGATCTACAGTCGATCGTCAACGCACTGGGAACCGACACGCAACAGGCGGCTCCTGCTTCTACGTCGTCTAATCAGTTCTTTTCGATTCCAGCCCAACGGGAGCAGCAAGCAAGTACATCGAGCATTCCGAAGGCCAACAATCTAGGTGCGGCCCCCACGGCCAGCCAGCCAATGTCACCACAACGTAGCCACGAAATGCTGGAGCGACAAGCATTTCTGGCGCGTGAGCGAGACAACATAGAAATCCCCCAAAAGCCCGAGAGTGTGAAACCTGTGCGAGTTTTGAACGAGAACTTTCTTGGGATGCAATCTAATTTTGGAGCGTCCAGCCTCAAAAAGTCGGACCGACTTCCGGGCCTTGAAGTGTCTGAGATGATCGATTCGCGAACGGGCCAAGCCGTCGTGCCTCAGGTCACGGGACGCTCGATCGCGCGATTCAAAGTCGATCAACCCGCAGCGAAGCCTTCCAACGAAGTTCGCATTGTTCCCCGGCGAGAAAATCGTATCGCGGGACATACAACAGACAATTCTTTCGCGACACAAGCGACACTTAAGCGAGAAACGCCCCCGCAAACGACGGGCCAAACGTCCTCACCAACAGCCGAGTTGAGCGAAGCGTCGGTCGTCAAAGCTGAGACATCGGATTTTTGTCTCAATGGCAAATGCCCTGTCGCTTTGGCGCTCGAAAGTAAATGGGTCGATGGAGACGCGCGATGGGGAATCGTTCACCGGGATCGAACTTACT
Organism: uncultured Pirellulaceae bacterium; assembly: GCA_938003615.1. Classification (GTDB taxonomy): domain Bacteria; phylum Planctomycetota; class Planctomycetia; order Pirellulales; family Pirellulaceae; genus Mariniblastus. The sequence goes on from CALKXO010000292.1 coordinate 5,144, forward strand.
TGTTTAGCTCGGAGGAGAACTACCGTATCTTTCGCGCTAACCCTGACCAATACAGCCCGATCTTGGCTGGCTATGATCCGGTGGAATTCCACGACTCGGGCGACTTCGTCGATGGGCGCGAGGAGAATGGTGTGTTCATGGAAAAGGACGAGCACCAACAGATTGTTTTGTTTTCATCTGTTGACAACCGCGAAAAGTTCCAGAACAACCCGCAGCTTTACATGAGATCGGTCCGCAAAGCGCTCTATACCGCCAGCCGCAACGATGAAGCCAATAACGCGATAGAGCTGCGTTAGAAGACGCCAGAAGCGCGGAACGGGCCCCGCAGTTTGCGGCATCGGTTCATTCTGGTTGCTGATATGTTGGCCTTACAGTTGGCCGCCGTTCAGCGTTCACGTTTGTCGATTATTCTTTTGGCAAACTGCACCTAACCAAGTCGATGAAGACTCCATGACCATCCAACTGATCGTGACCCACCCCGGCGGCGCGCACAAAGACGACTTCTTGGCCTGCAGCCTGCTGGCTCATCTGCACGGCGTTCCCATTGAACGTCGTGAACCGACCGACGACGATTTGAAAGATGCGGCGATCTGTGTTGTCGACGTTGGTGGCGTGCACGACGCCGAAATTGGCAACTTCGACCACCATCAATTTCCGAGAGACGCTCCTCCACTTTGCGCTCTCTCCTTAGTCCTAAAAGATCTCGGGATCTACGAGGACGCGTTGGCGTTTTGCGCGTGGCTAAGGCCCGCAGAATGGCTCGACACACTAGGCCCCAATGAAACAGCCAAACTGATGGAGATCCCTCGATCGGCTTTTAGCGCGCTCAATTCGCCGATTGATATCACGTTGTTGAATCGATTTGCTAGTTCGTCTGAACTCGTGCCGGACAGTCCGTTATACCAAGTGATGTGCATGGTGGGCGAAGACATTGTGAATTATGTACGCTCGTTGCGAGAGCGGTTGGATTACCTTGAACAGCACAGCGAAACTTGGACAATCGAAACTGACGGCGATCCGATAGAGGCGATTTTTTTGGAACAAAGTGACGTGATTGCGGACGACCCTTCGTTTGGGCTTAACGCTTTCATTACCGATCAGGCAATAGAAGATCAGGTTCACGCGCTAGTGTATCCCGATCGACGTGGTAGCGGTTATGGCTTAACGCGGTACGAAGACTGTGCGCGATTGGATTTTTCCAAGATCGAAGACTGCAACGGCGTTCGGTTCGCTCATAAGCGTGGCTTTGTGGCAAAGGTTGAAGTAACCGATCCGAAGAAGCTAAAAGAGTTGCTAAAACTAGCTGTGGTGAAGGCTTCTCCCTAAGCGATTAACTAGCCGATTAACTCATCCAGCTTCACTGCCCTTGGCGTGCCGATTCCAGTCGCGGAGCAGAGTACCCTTGCTCGCGAATCGTTCTCAACCGCGTTTGAAGCTCAGCGACTAACACCGGTTCCTGTTCAGCCAAATTGTACCGCTGTTGAATATCGTCTTTCAAATTGAACAGCTCTGCTGACGTCTTCTCGGTTGGTTTGTCCTGGGCAACGTATCCGTGACGCTTTTCCCAATCATTGTTGCGGCCTGACACGTATCCGTTTTTGTGATCAACCAACACCCAATCGCCGCTGCGAATTGCGTACTGGTCTTTGCTCGTATTGTGAACGTGGCTGTCACGCACGGATTCTACATCGCCTCTTAACAATGGCAACAGATCGTGCGAGTCTTCCGCGCTATCGTCGGGCAATTCAGCTCCAAGCGCAGAGGCAAACGTCGCCATCAAATCAACTTGGCTAACCAAAGCGTTGGAGACCCGACCAGCTTTGGTTACACCGGGCCACTTCACGATAAACGGCACGTGATGCCCGCCCTCGTAAATGTCGCGCTTCAATCCGCGGAACGGATAAGAAGACCAGTGTGCGAACTTTTCATCACGTGCGTAAGCATATTTTTCTGGTCCGTTATCCGCCGTGAACACCACAACTGTGTGCTCGGTCTGGCCCGAATCAGCGAGCGCCGTGAGCAGTTGACCGACAGCATCGTCAGTCTCGTTAACCAAATCACCATAGGGCCCGGCCTGTGACTTTCCGTCGAACCGATCATTGGGGATGATCGGAGCATGTGGAGCGGGAAAGGCGAAGTACAGAAAAAAGGGCTGATCAGATTCCGCTTGCGCGTTGATGTACTCGACAGCGCGTTTGGTTGTCGTTGGAATATTCTCATAAGGATCCCACCCTTTGATCATCGGCCCGGGACGAAACTCCCAACGACCTTCTTTGATGGGGCGGAACGCGGAAGTGTCCATGATCACGTCCGGCGCTTGCACAACTTTATCGTCTTCGATCCAGCAATAAGGCGGGAAGTTAATCACGGTGTCGCCAAAGTAATGATCGAACCCGTGCGATAAAGGGCCGTCTGGAATCGACTTGTCCCAATCGAACGCCTCGGGGCCCCAAGTCTTCTTTTTCCCTTGCCCGCCAGGTCTTGGTTCAGCGTCAGGCTTTTTAATCGCTTCCCAGTCCCAACCCAAATGCCATTTTCCGATAGCGGCTGTCTTATAGCCCTCTGACTTAAACATTTCCGGCATCGTCAATCGTTCCTGTTTGAACACCGAACCGC
>CALKXO010000293.1 GCA_938003615.1 uncultured Pirellulaceae bacterium
TTCCATTGCGAAAGCGGTTTAAAAAATTGCGAATGTTTCGGTGTTTCTCCGATTGTATCAGCAAACGCAATCCAAATCTTACAGTCTCATGTGGGCTCACAGAGTGTTTGTGCATCGGCTTTATAGCTTGGGGGTTCGACATGAAGACAACGATTGCGTAGAGGCCGGTCTGCGATAAAGTGGTTTTCACAACAAGGCAGTCTCTAAGTGCGGCCAGTGCTTACGCCCATTGGCACAGACCTTCGACAAATGCGGCCGATCCGTCGCGTAACCAACCGTCGAGTTGGGCTTGCTCCTTCAATTGTTGGCCACGCTTTAGGGGCACAACGAAGAAGTTAGTCGATACCTCGGACAGGCCACTCATGTCGCTCCACAGTTTTTCGAACTGCGAAACGGGGAAGATGTCTTCCTGTCCGTTGCCCCAGCGCTTCTTTACGTCCTTAATGGTGATGTAGGTTGGCATTCGCAAACCAAGAGTCCGGACGCCTTCATCGACTTTGTTCGAGTCACCCAAATCGTCACGCTTGAGCCTAAAGCTCGCAAGCATCTGGTCAATGTCGATCCATGTGGTCATGGAGTTGTAATACGAAAGGTTGAACTCATCCTCTTCGTTAGGCATGGCCAGTCCCTCCACCAAACGCGGCCGCCCATTGACTCGCGCCAATCCGCCGCCGCGATCTTCCAGACGCCGCGCGATCACTTCAAACGACATACATTTGCCGCTGTCGATGTGCATCCCCAGCAGATCGGGTTGAACGCTGGCACCAAGCGTGTCCACGTTGTGAAGCATCAAGTACTTTAGTTCGGGTTGATCGGTCAGCATGGAGTGCAGCGTTCCATTGCGAAGCATGTTCGGGATTTCGTACCAGTGCCCGACCGGATGCAGGCATTGCATTGGCATGTTGTCGCGATAGTCGCTGCCTTCGCCGCATGTCTGCGCCCAACGGATCAGCGATCCACGGACACTCTCACGCATCTTTTGCTGCTGCTCATCGAGCACCTGTTGCGTCGTTTCTTCCCAAAAGAACCGCAGGTCGCGCACCATGGGCACCGTTCGGAGGCCAACATAGCGTCCGGGCGATAGAACGACGCGCCCAGCGTAGTCGTAGTGGTTCTGCTGTTGCAGGTGATCTTCGATTGGCTGATGTGTCATGTATCCTGTCGTGAACACATGGGTGATCGGTCGCCCCAATGACGCTTTGCGACTTTTGGCCAGATGCACCTCAAGGAAGCTTCGGTGCTGCGATTCAAATTGAGCGAACGGATGAAGGCCTTTGACCACACCCGCCCCTTGGGTCCAACGGCTGCCGACGCCAGCGGCAAGTGTGATGACCGCAACCTCGCCTGCTTCGATCGCTTTGACGCCAATTTCTGAGTACTTTGCTTCGATGCCGTCGCGCGTGTCGAAATAGTCTTCGGGGCTCACGTCCTTAATCGACGTGTTGGCCGGTAGACGGTTCTGAGCCAGCCCGAATCGACCCGATTTAAGATCGGCCTGAATTGATTCGTGTTGCTCGTTGTCGAAACCAAGACGCTTTAGCAGTTCATCGAGTGTTTCGGTTTTTGTGCGGCTAGCCTTGCGACCTGGCAAAATTCCTTCGATTAACTTCTGAAACGATTTTACATCGGTATCGCCGGTGGAGTCACGGTAGGCGCTGCCAAGTTGTTCCATTTCGTAGCGCGCGGTCAGGGGCAGTTCGTGAGAATCCATTTTTAACCACGCCGGCACCATCATGGCATAATATTCATCCGGCATTCGGTTCGTTTGGTTTGCACTCTGTTTAGCGCTGTTGTTTCCGCCGTCGCTGTCTTTGTCGCTGTCTTTGTCGCCTTGGCCACCAGAGGCAACGGTCCCCCAAGTGCCGCGGTCGTTGATTTCGAATTCGTAGACAACGGGGTCCATCGCAAACGGCAGACGCTTCTGCATTTTCTGCTTGGTCTCAACCATGATTTGCTGCAACCATGTCTGCGCGTCAGATTTAAATTCCGGGTCAAAAATGAAGCCCATTCCGCCGCCAGCCATTCCGCCCAACATCCAGAATCCCCAGAACTTGTCGTCCCATTTTGCCTGGCATTGTTTGACCAGTTCATTGGTGAACAGATTGGTACACCAAGGGATGATTTTTTGCAGCGGTCCGAAAAAGTTTCGATGCGTCGCGGCTCCGACGGCCTTGATATCTCCCGACTTCAGCGCGTCAGTGATCTCTTCGAGGATCGCAATGGCTTCTTTGCGGGCCTCCCACTCGACGGGGGATCGAAGGAGAAATTTCTCGGTGACCATTTCTAGAATCGGTCCAACGTTTTGCGCCATTCCTCCGTGGACCAGCACCAATGAATCCTGTAATTTTTGACGGGTCTCTGGCGAGACTTCCTCTTTGGAGAAGATCGTGTGCTTTGGCAAAATCCGGCCACGGCTGATGCCGAACTCCGGATCACCTTCTTCGGCGCGAGCGCCTTGTATTAGTTTGATTCCCGGCCAGACGCCTCCAGAATCTTGCCACCCACCGCCGGAGCCTCCAATCCATTCCCCTAAAATAGCGCGGGCCGCAATCACGCGCCGGTCAACCTCCTTGAGGGCACCATCAAGCGCTGAAACTTGTCCGGTCGCGCGCATGCACATCGAGATCAAACTACCTAGTAGATTGGTCGAGACCGCGAGGCGTGAGCCTTTTGGAATGTCGTTTACCTTCGAGACGATCTCTAACCCCAAACCGGGGCCGACGAGGGTCTCTAGCAGCGACTTCATTGATTGACCGCAGCCCTCCATTCCGGGAGGAACGATGCCAGCTGCAATCACAGCGGCTTTAACCAGTCCCAGATAGTCGCGTCCAAAATCAAAGACCTCGCCGATCGTGTCGATTTCGGCGGTTGCTTTTAGGTCAATGCTTGCCAGTCTTAGAATCGGTTGGTCGATGACGCGCAAGTAGCATTCGATTGGCGGTTGTGGCGATTCGTCGCGTCCCAAGACGCCCAAGTTCACTGACGCATTGATCACTTTGGCACCTCCCGGGAAGTCCATCCCAAGAAAGAAGATGTCGCTCCACGCGCTGTGAGTAAAATCCATGCGGACGGCAGTGGTTTCCTTAAGGATCGGAAACATCGGATTGTCGTCGACGCGCGCCAACAGCTCCCGCCGAAAGCGAAGCGGGTGATCCGCCGGATGTCCGGTACGAAACATCCACTGGTTTCCTTTAACGGTCCTTACGCTCCTGCGGACCTGATCAGCTAGAGTTTGGAAAGCCAATTCGTGGTAGGCCTTTGAAAGCGCGCTAGACATGCCCGCGCTGGCGCCTTGCTTGCGTTCAACTTCTAGGAATCCGTTGATCGATTCTACAAAGCGGCGTTCCAGAAGGTGCCCATAAGGGCCGAAAGGAATCAGACCCTTGTCATCGGCAGAAAAAAAACGCGGCAGGTGATAGCGATGGATAGCGGATAGAAAGAACAGAGCGCGTACGCGATGGTATAGGTTCTCAGTGCTTCGCCAGAACGAATCGAGGGCGCCGATGTGGGCCAGCAGCTCGTTCAAAGAGCAGCTTTCGCAAATCGTATCCAGTGCCTGATTGCGCGTCGCATCGTCCTCGGAAAGGATGATGTTCACCAGTTGATTGGTGGCAACTTCAGATTCAGGTTTGATCGTGTCGACGGACATTATTTGGCCTCCCCTGCCGAGATCTGGGGCAATGCCACCAGCTCCAACAATTGAGTGAGAATATTGTCTCTGTCTTTTCCGGAGAGCGCGAGTGCCAATTGGCTTTTCAGCAGTCCGTACTTTACGCCGATGTTGTAGCGCAGGCCGTCAATTTCAAGCGCCAGATATTGTTGACGGCTGGCGAGTTCATTGAGCGCGGGAGAAAGTTGAATGTTTGTTCCGACAGGTGCTTTTGCAATGTTCTCTTCAAGCAAGTCCATCACAAGCGGTGTGAGGACGTGCATGCCTGACAGACATAAATAGTGGCTGGCCCGTAAGCCAGCGACCACCAATTCTTGTTCGGCCAACGTCGGAGTCGGCTTTTCAATGATCTTGCTGATCCGATACAGGTCGTTGGAATTTGCCTCGGGCGTTCCGCCGACGGTTCCAAAATAGGGCAACATGTTCTCTCGTGTCGCTTGGACTGCGGATACCGCGCAGTCTTCTTTTTGAGCAAGTTCGACGATCTGTCGGGCGCAGCCTGTGTCGCTTTTACTGACGTAAACATGATCGCTGACCAAGTGCAGGAACGATTCATCCCCCACAAACTCGCGTGCGCGAACAATGGCGTCTCCGTACCCGCGCGGCGCGTCTTGTTCGATGAAGGTCAAGCGACCCGCAAGTTCGCCGGATGCTTTGAGGAAATTTTCCTCGGCGCCAGGGCAAATGACGACGCAAATTTCTTCGGCGCCGGCATTGACGGCTTCTTCGACGATCAATTGCAGCGCGGTTGCGTCGCGGCCTTTACGGTCGACTAGATTTTGAAGAGGAAGTGATTTTTGGTCAGGTGCCGCAGCGGTGATGACTGCTTTGCGAATACTCATGGTCACTGATTTTTTTTAAAAAGTGATATTGAACGGACGGAGTGAAGAGAAACACGGGAGCATGCTGAGCTTCCGAAGAATCGTCACCATGCGTGGATAAGCCGTTTGGGTTTGTACCCGTTTGGCTTTTTTTGTCTCCGCTAGGATAATTGGAACCCTATGAATCCGATACCTTCACGCAACGGGAATGTGAGTCGCCTTGCATTCAAACACATGCTCTGTCGTCACAACCGGCACTTCCTTCTCATAGCGCCATCCTAGCGGGACTGCATTTGCCCGTTACACAAAAAAAATGGCTGGCTCATGAGGGGGAGTCAGCCATCAAAAAAAGTCTGTCTTGAAATCCGCGCGTTGTTTCAATCTGTGGGAAACCGAACGCTTATTCGCCTTCGCTGAAATCCGGCTCTTTGCCTTCATAGGCGCGATAAAAGTCGTAGATCGCGGACTTGAGCGCATCGGCGGTTGCCGGCTCGGCTGCCTGTTTTGCTTTCATGGCTGCCACGATAACGCGATGTGCAGACGCGAGTTGTCCCGTGTAATCTTTGTGATCGGCCTTAATACGCTGCGCGAAGAAGTAGGATGCCATGACTTCTTGAATGTGGCTGGCGTGATCTTCCTTGGTCGACACCCATCGACTGACTTGATTGATGGCGGTTCCCGACATGCCACCGTTACCTGCATTGGCAGCAAATTCATTGACGGCGCCGATCGATTTGGCAATGGTTCGGGTGTCTTCCAACATGCTTTCAAAACGCAGTTGGTCGGTGTAAATTCCGCAAGGAACTTGACAATGCGGAACGGGCTTCGGAGCCGGTTTAGCGACTGGCGAGGTCGCCATTGCATGCGACACAAAAAGCATTGAAAAAGCAAACATGAAAGTTGAAGTTAGGTTACGAATCATCGTGGGCTCCGATTTTAAAGAACTGTTTTGGTAAAAGAATGTTGACTCATGCCGAATCGAGCGCGAAGCATTCTCAGTGCATTGGCAATGCCCAATCTAACAGTTAAAGCATCCTCTATTCAACATCCCCGAACAAATATCTAGAAATCAGCCATTCAATACGCTGCGCTCTGCGACGTAACAGCGATGCAACGCAACATTAAAATTGCATTTCGATCTGGATAAAATCATGCTCGGAAAAATCGATGCCAACCCGATGCAGGTTGTCATCAATCACTAGCTGTGCGTCAGTTTGTCCAAGAAAGTTTTGATGAACCACCTTTTCCAACGTCAGCGGAGTCGAAATATTAAGACGCCCTGCCCTTCCCTCGGTCTCTTGAAGCCGGAGTCTGATCGCGACCAGTTTACCTTCAACAAAGACGGGCGCGCTGAAGGTAGAGATGATGTTCTTGCAATCTAAGTGTAAGAGACATTGGTCAATCAACGCATTGCTTCCGTTGGGCAACGTTGCCGAGGCTGGCAGTTGATCAATGGCGTAGGTCGGCGAGTCAAAATGAATCGCCGCTCTGACAGCATGGCTGATGTTCACGCCAATGCCAATGCGGAATTTGCGCTGTTGTTCGCCACCGACGATCAACATCGTATCCAGTTTGCACCGCGCGGTGCGGCGGTGCCAAGGCAATCCGCCGGCGAGTAGCGTCAGTGAGTAGTCCGACATGGAGATTTGGACAAAATTTGGCGACTGAATCTTCGGGTCGACCGTTTCGAATTTCGCTAACTGACATGCGGCGTGGAGGGTGCAAGATTCGTCTTGCCACGCCAGTTGACTGGCAAACCAAGTTGCGGCCGACGGCGGCAATGAAACTTTAGGCGTCAATTCAATCTCGAGCTCCAGATGGCGCTGTCCGCGCGCCAGCCGAAAGGTCTGACGGAAATCTGCGACTTCCTGTTCTTCCATCAAAATGGATCCCACCGTGGTTATCTCTCCACTAGTTTTTGACAGCGTGGTCGCTTCGACGGAGCGGCACACCATTCGGCTGGAGACACTGGGCCTCGCGTGGTCACGGTAGACGATTCGTTGACCACCGCGGTTGCCACGCTTGCCGTGAAATTGAATGCTCCGTAAGCCGCCTGACTTCTCGTCGATCGTGGCGACAAAAAACTCGTTTTGAAGCTTTTCACCCGTCACCACCACATCTGGTTCACGTCTTCCGTCGGAAGTATCGGCGGTCGGAACAGGCGTCACAGCGGCGCCGCCAAAGCTGTCCACGTCCATGATCCACTGGCGTTTGGCTTGCTCGGTTTGACTTCCATGGACTACTTGGCGTGCCGACAGCTGAAATGGTTTTTGCGAACTGGTGAAATCGCCTGAGAGTACTGAGTCGGTGGTTGCTATTGTCGCGTTCAGTCGTCGTCGAAACCCGAGTGGATTGACTAAAATCGCTGCGTTTCCGGTGTCAGCGCTTGGATTGCAGATACGACGAAGAAGGGTAATTGCCGTGGTCTGAATATCGCCGATCTTCGTGTCGATTTCAGAATTCGGTGGTGTCCAAGTTTCCGTTTCTTGTTCAATCGCTTGTTGAGCGCTGTGGATCTGTTTGGCAATGGAGTCGCAGTCGTTGGTCACATCTGTAACATCTGAAAATCCGATTTGACTTGCCATCGCAATCCACGTGTTCAGGTGGCCCAATGATATCAGACGCCACGTGCGGTTCCAGTAACTGGTAACGGAGGAAATGGGAGCGGTCGAGTTTTCTCTAACGGCCTCCTCGAGATATCCGGCCCGGTATTCGTCGGCCAAGAACCTGTCTCCGTAGCCCGGGTCATAGATGGCATCGAAATGGTCTTCAAGCGTTTGGAATGTCCCCAACACAGGGGAGCGCGAGCTGATTCGGACCAGATCATCAAAGGATGATTGCGTTTT
>CALKXO010000294.1 GCA_938003615.1 uncultured Pirellulaceae bacterium
TGCAACGGGATTATATGATGCCGGTTATCTGCAATCGCTGACCGCCATACTGGCCGATGCGCCACTACAGCATTGGCAAAGCGTCCTGCTGTACTTTTAAACAGCCGCCGGACGTTAGCATTAGATTGTCGGGCCAAGCGACCTAGGCTCGCTTTTAAACCGAAATGTAATCAGAATTGGCGGGCAAAATCCTCTTCTTGGTGACATCATCATTGCCAGCACTTTTGTAGTTCAACGGCTCAAATCACCGCTGCTCTAGTGAGTCGGTTCCTCTAAAGTCGCCGTTTTCCGAACCTCCGGCCAACGACGGACAGACCGTGGCGATCGAGGACTCTAAAATAGAGAAAGTGATTTTGGTGATCCACGGGGTGGGCGATCCGCCTCCCGGAGGGACATTGAATCGCTTCGCGCGATCGTTGGCACGAGATGAAAAGCCCCTGGTGGAGCATCAAAGCACGATCTGGCTTGGAGAGAAATCAACAGTTCCCAACCGTACTCGCACATTCCCAACCCATGTCCGACAACTGTCGCTCGACGGCAACCAGTGCGAGATGGCCGAGGTTTTCTGGGGCGACCTGTCCCAAGTAAAACGAGGCATGTTGGGGCTCGTTTACGGATTGTTTCAAATTCTATTTGGGCTCCGTTATGTGGCCTACGTCGCTGCTGACCAACCGGGACTAGCCGCTAGGTATCTCAAAATCCTAGGGCTGATGAGTTCTCGAATCCTTCAGGGACCTGTCCTCGCGATCACGGTTTTCCTTGGGATGATTACGGCTGCCGCATTTGGCACCGACACGATGTGGCCTGGATCCTACAAGGATGGACTCTGGACTCAAGTTCTATTAGGCGGTTGTACTATTATCGCTGTCGGGGCGGCAGCCATTGGTCTGCGCGTGACGCGCTCGCGCGTGGTGATGAGGTTCTGGTTCTGGCTGTGCATCGTCGCAGTATGGGCGGCCGTGCTAATGATCGTTAAAGCTTGGTGGATCGACCCAATGTTCCCAGAGATTAACTGCGACCACTGTGCTCACCCCGGCCTTATCTGGTTCTGTCGGGTGTTGGTCGTCCTGTTGGGATTGATTTGGTTTGTCGAAAGCATCGTTGTGATCGCGATGGGCGCCTGCTGGTTCAGTGCTTGGGCTCATCCGCGCGTTTACAAACCGGCGATCAATCTCGCTTTCTTATTGCCCGCACTTGCCGTCGGCATTTGGGGGCAGGCTTTGCCGATGGCGTGGGTGTTCGCCAGAGAAGGGATTTCGAAAACGAAGCGCATCCCAGAATTTGTCGCGACGTTTGACGAGGCGTTGCCCTTGTTGGGCGTTCAGTTTTTGATGATGGTCATTATGGGTGTCGGTACCAGCGTAGTTCTATATCGCTATTTTTCTTGGCGCGGCAAGAACAGCATTTCCAACTTCATGCGTGGAAGTCGCCCCCCGCGGTTGATCATCAATTCACTGCAACAGTGGACACTGGCTGTCTGTACGATGGCGGGAGTGTCGCTAGTGTTTTTGCTGTGCATGATGAACATGCTGGGAATCGCGTATCAGCAAAGTCCGTTTGGGTTGGCGTTAGTCGAGGTGAACAAATACGCGTTGGTGTTGATGGTGCCCTTGGGGGGCGTGGCGCTGGTCGTGCTCCCATATTTGCGACCCGGCTTTGATATTTTGCTGGATGTGGTCAACCATTTTTACTTTCGCGCCACCAAACTCAAGGACGCGCTGGACGACGATGACGAATTCGACATTCAGGAGACAACTTTTGAATCGGGCAGTTTGTTCTTCAGTCGCCGGGACATGATTCATTGCCGAATCAAGAAAATCTTGGTTTACTATCGGGAGAGACTGCGACACCGCCCGGAACTGGTGATTATCAGCCACAGCCAAGGAACGATGGTCGCGGTCGAGATCTTGAACGATCCCGAGATGGCGTGGCTAAGTTCGTCATTTTCGAAAACGACTCTGGTGACGATGGGATCGCCGCTGACGTATCTCTATCAGCACTATTTTGGGCATCTCTATCCGTCGCTGAATGAACCCTACTGGAATGATCTCCGGCAGCGCGTCAATCGATGGGTGAACCTGTTTCGCATCGATGATTTCGTCGGTCAGGAAATTGACTTTCCCACTCAGGTAAAAACGGCCACCCCCAAAGCTTGGATGGCCGACTTTGGTGCGTCGACGCCTCAATGTTCGGCCCACGCACTTGGCTGCCGCGGGCATGTCAATTATTGGGACGATCAAGAAGCGCTTAAAGTGCTCAGACGCGAATTATTTGCTGAACAAGAAGAGCAGACTTCAAAGAGAGCCGCTTAGGATTCAAGCCACCAAGGATCCCCCCGGCGCCTTTGTGCCCGATTCTCTGTCTATTCTGTCACTTGAAGAGGTCTTTCGGCTGCCCTGTTGAGCATTGCGCAGATCTTTGGAAGAAAATGAGGCCTCGGTCGTTTCATTATTGAAGTCCGGTTTCACGAATGGCCAGTCGGGTTCAATGCCATCATTTCAGCCTTCTTCAAGGTGCGCAACGGGGGCAAAGCAGCCCCGTCGCATCGCGCTGGTGATCGGTAAATCCGCCTACGAAAATGCTCCGCTGAAAAATCCGAAAAGGGACGCCGAGGCGATTGCGAAATCGCTGGAGGGTTCTGGAGCCAGCCTGCGCGTGATCATTTTTGATGCTTGTCGTAACAATCCGTTCCGCAGTTTCATGCGATCGGGCAAAGTTGGTTTGGTCAGCATGCAGGCTCCTGAAGGGACCGTCATCGCTTACTCAATGGCCGCGGGAACCGAGGCCACCGACGGAGAGTGCGACAACTCACCATTCGCTAGGCACTTCGTGAACACCATCGCCGCCGACCATCCGCGCGGATTAGAGGTGACGCCATTTAGGGACTACAAAAAGTTAGACTACGACAAGATTCGAGAGCATGCCGAACTTGGCATTGCTGTGCTGCCGCTGAAGCTCAACTTGGCTATATGTATCTCGAACGAGTCGCTCCCTTGGCGGTCGACCCGCTAGCCCTAATGTGGACGAAAAGAGCCGCCGATCTGCACAACGCCCGCGTCCTCAACAATATGGGATTTATTTACACCGAAGGCAAGGGCGTGCCCAAGGATGCCAAAGAAGCGACTAAGTATTATCGCCGGTCTGCAGCGCGGCACGATAGAAACGGCTCGCATAGCCTTTGACTTGCTTATGAAAAGGAATTGGGATCAAGAAAGATCTTCAAAAGGCTCGGGAACTGTTTTTAGAATCCGCTGAACTGGGAAACAGCTCGGCTCAATATGAACTTGGGCACATGTACGAGGTTGGAGAAGGCTTCGACGTCAACATGAAGAAGGCGTTCCAGTGGTATCAGACGTCCGCGGAGAACGGACACGCCGAAGGGCAGTTCTGTCTTGGAAGACTGTATGCACTGGGGCAGGAACAAAGATGGACTACGCGCGGGCGGCGACTTGGTACCGGCGTTCGGCGAAACAAGGGTTCGCCAAAGCTCAAAACGAACGCGCGACTCTTGGCAACAGAAAGCCAAACAATTAGGACGAAGACAAATCACTTTTACGGGCGGCAGAAATGGATGCCCAATCATCATTTTTCTGAAACCCATGAGGCAAAAATGAATATTGCAAAAGCTCTTTTGTGCTTGTCAGTCTTTGCGCTAATGGCTGCACCAGTTTACAACCCTCCAAACGACGGCGGTTGGACGCCTGCACCTACACCTCAGCCGGGCACATTCCCCAAGCAAAGTGTTCCACCGGGCCTAGACGCCTAGACCTAGCTGGACCAGGTGGCTCGGGAGATACCCGGCCTACTCCTGCGATGGCACCCATTGGGCTTGGCTGCGGCACGACGACGCAGTCCTAGCGACTATTGGTGGACCGCAACAGTATGCTGTGTTGTGGGTCGAACGGGGGCGAACGGGGGCGAACGTCTTCTGAGGCCGGTGAGAACCGGCCTTTTTTCGTTGTTAGTGCTTTATCTCTTACCAACGCGAAACATTCTCTTGCCAATACTCCCCAAACGTCGCTATCAGACGCGCTACGGGAGAACCATCCGCATTGACTTTGCCCTAGTGGAAAACTGACTTAAACGCTTGTTTTGGCACGGTTTTTTATCTGTAAATTCACCGACGTCGCTCGTTCGGGAAAAACAGGGGTTTGCTGTTGAACACCACCGGGGAACCAGCCTAAGTGCCGCACTGACAGACACTTACGAGATCTCAACAAAGGGGTTTCACTCACAACTTTGATAGCTAGAATCTTCGGACATTGGCAGCGATTCACTTCAAAGGTGGCGTTGTCGAGCACACGAAAACGCGCGGGTGCGAATCACTGATGGGAGTGATTCAGCCAGTCAAATTTTGACAAGCCCCCCCTAGGTCAGGGATGACGCTCCACTAGAGACAATAATTTATGAGACGCCAACATTTATCTGAACTTGCCAAATCGGCGCCGGCAGTTCTGCCTTCGCTGTTGCTATGCGACTTCGGAAACCTTGCTCGCGAAATCGAGTTGCTTGAGGAGGCTGGAGTTACGGCCCTTCATCTGGACGTGATGGATGGGGTGTTTGTCCCTAACTTCACGTACGGCATGACGATCGTCAAAGCCCTTCGGGATCTGACCGAACTGCCGCTGGATGTGCACCTCATGATGGTGAACCCGGAAAAATATATACAACAGTTCTTTGATGCCGGTTCGGACATCATCACCATCCACGCCGAAGCAGTCGACGACGCGCGACCGGTACTCGATCAGATCAAAGACCTTGGCGCTGGTGCCGGCATTGCGATCAATCCTGAAACGCCCGTTTCCAAAATTGCTCCCACCCTGCCCCATGCCGACCTCGCGTTGGTGATGAGCGTCAACGCAGGGTTTGGCGGGCAATCGTTCAATGAGTCGGTCCTAGAGAAGCTTGGCCAGATTCGGGAGACTCCCGGTGGCGAGGAAATTCTGTTAGAGATGGACGGCGGCATTAATTCTTCCACCGTCCAGCAATGCACCGATGCCGGGGCGCAGTTATTGGTCGCCGGAAGTGCCGTTTTCAAACAAGACGACTATCGCGTCGCCATCGAGACCATGATGGAGGGCGTTAAATGATGATTCGAGACCAAGCAAACCCCGATGACCTTCAGATCGTTTTGGTGAAACCAGGCGTTACCGACTTCGATGCTCAGGGGCGCATCATGGGCACGTTGGATGTGCCGCTGAGCGATTCCGGCATCGCACAGGCGCAAGGCGTGGCAGCCGAATTTGCTGGCGTCGAAATTTCGGCAGTTTACAGCGGCCCCTGCTTGGCGGCTCAACAGACGGCCGTCGAGATCACAGCTCACTCACGGGTGCGTCCGCGCGTGGAAGCTAAATTGAAAAACGTTGACATGGGGTTGTGGCAGGGACGCGAGTTGGACGAGCTAAAATCGAATCAGCCGCGTTTTGTTCGACAGTGGCAGGACAATCCGGAACAGATTTGTCCTCCCGGGGGCGAGACGCTGATGGACGTGCGGCCGCGCGTCGATGCATTCTTGAAACGAATCAGCCGCAAACACAAGTCGGGTGTGGTTGTCGTGGTGGTTGGCGATCCGCTGGCCAGTGAGATTGCAGCACGGATTGATATGCTCGACGGCGATGACGATCAAGTAACCAACGGATCTTCTAACAGTCTGACGGCCGGATTTGGCAAGCTACGATCATTCAGTCTGTCAGCCGGTTTCGCGTTGTAGAGTATTCTTCCAGCGCAAACCTGGGCCGCGAACGCGTAAGTATTGCAGCGATTGAATTCACTCGTTTACATTTACGCGCTTGGGTTCTCTCGCATTGAGCTTGTATTTCCGTTTCGATCGGATTGGCCGTTTCGATCGGATTGGCCGCTGCGGTGGATTGGCCGCTGCGGTGGATTGGCTATTTCGCCACTTTTCGCAGATTCGTAAACGCAACGCGAAACTGTTTCTCACCGTGTGACGGAAAATCGATGGTCGCCGTCTTCTTTTTTCCGGCACCTTCGAGATACGTCACCACGCCGACCCCGTAGTCCATGTGCTCAACGTCCAAACCAACCTTGAAGGAATCGGGATCGATCCGAGATTCCGAACTCATTGAGGCATGTTTCTGCGCCAATTGAGCCCCCGTCATCATGTCGGCCATCGATGGTAGCGGCTTCGATGGTTTGACCGCTTTGTTTTTCAGCTTCGGTGACTTCTTGTGCAATGCCGGTTTTGCATCGTCGGTGCGATCCGAAGCGTCCTTGATCTCCGGCAGGTCATCGACCACGTCCTCGAAAAAATGGTCGTCGTTGCTGGACCAATCCGTCATCCGCGCGAGTGAATTCTGTAGATCGGCGTCCGTCATGCCGTGGCGATTGCGCGGTTCGTGGACCTGCATTTCGTCACGAGGCAATTCCATCAGGAACCGGCTTGGAACCGCCGGACAGTCACTGCCGCGTCGAAAACGGTTCAAACAACGGGACAGCTGTAGCTGTTTTTCGGCACGCGTGATTCCCACGAACAGCAACCGACGTTCCTCTTCGATTTGGTCGTCATCGTCACAACTGCGTTCGTGTGGCAAAATCCCATCTTCCATCCCGACTAAGTAAACGCATGGAAACTCCAGTCCCTTGGCAGCATGCAGCGTCATCAGCGTTACAAAATCAGCCGACGCCTCCCAAGCGTCTGTGTCGGAGACTAGCGCCGTTTGTTCCAAGTAACGCTCGAGCCCGCCGTCGTCGGGATGTTCCGCATCGAATTCCTGAGCTGCGAGGACCAATTCTTCAACGTTGTTGGCACGCTCGAACCCCTCTTCGCTACCATCGTCGGTCAGCCAAGTTCGATATCCGGTGTGATCAAGCACGCCTTTGATGACAGTTTCGACATCGCTGGTCGCCAGTTCGATCAAATTATCGATCATCTGCACAAAGGCTTTCAATTTCGCCGACGGAGTCGCTTTGATCGTTTCGATATTGTCCACGTCACGGGCCGCGGCGAGCATTGGAATGCCTTTGGCGATCGCGTGATTTCGCAAACGCGACACGGTGACCTTGCCGATCTTCCGCGACGGAACATTGATGACGCGCTCAAACGCCACTCCGTCCGCGTTGTTATTGATCAGATGTAAATACGCGACAACGTCCTTGATTTCCTTGCGCTGATAGAACTCGTGTCCGTTGACGATCTGATAGGGGACGCCGAATGTCTGTAACGCATGTTCGAGCGCTCTGGAAAGGTAGTTAGTGCGATACAGAATTGCGTAGTCACTTGGTCGTCGTGCGCCCTTTTGAATCGCCAGAGCGATCGAATTAGCGATATCAACCGCTTCGTCTTGCGGCGAAGGGTAGGCGACCAGTCGGACGGGCTCGCCCTCTTCGTTTTCGGTGATCAGAGACTTTTTCTTGCGGCGAGCGTTGTTTGCGATCAATTGATCGGCGACCCGCAAGATGGCTTGGGTCGAACGATAGTTTTCCTCTAGGCGGACCATCTCCACGTCCGGATAGTCTTTCTCAAACTCCAAAATGTTGCGTATGTTGGCACCACGCCAGCCGTAAATCGACTGGTCCGGGTCGCCAGTGACGCTCAGGTTTTGCACGTTGTGGTTCAACAACCGAATCAGCTGATACTGAGCGATATTTGTGTCCTGATATTCGTCGACCAGCATGTATTGAAATCGATGGTCGAGCGCCGAACGCAGTTCAAGATTCTGTCTCAGCAGCTCCACCGTCAGCGACAACAGGTCATCAAAATCGACGCCGTTGGACATCTGCAGGAGTTTTTGATACTCGGGATAGACCTTGGCGACAATATTGTCCATCGCACTGCCGACTCGCGGCTTGAAGTCCTCCGGTGTGACGGCGACGTTTTTCACGTTGCTGATCGCGCCTGAGACGGCACCGGCAGAGTAGTGTCTGAGATCAACTTCCGTGTTTTCAATCGCCTGTTTGACGATCTTTTTCGAATCACCCATGTCGTAGATGGTGAAGTTCTCGCGCAGACCGACCATGGGCGCGTGAACGCGCAGCAATCTGGAACAGAACCGGTGAAACGTCCCAGCCCAAGTGAGGTTATCCGGGGCCAGCACGGCCAGTCGTTTCCGCATCTCGTCAGCCGCTTTGTTGGTGAACGTCAGCGCCAAAATCTGCTGGGAAGGTATGCCGCTTTGGATCATGTAAGCGATCCGGTGCGTAATGACACGCGTTTTTCCGCTGCCGGGGCCCGCAATAATCAACAGCGGCCCGGTGATCTTCTGGACTGCCGATTGCTGGGCCGGATTGAGTGGGGCAAGCAGTTGTTGGATGGTGTGCTGGGTCATAGCGTCCGAAGGGTGGAGAATGAAGTGCTAGCATGACTGTCGTTTTTTTTGTTCACGCGAGCACCCGGCATTTGCAAATATGTTATATTCCTTGCCCAAACAGGCAAAGGTGCGAAGTACGGAATGATTTTTCAATTCCCGTCTTTGCAACCCAAATCAATCTTACGCAGGTGATTGTGATGAGTTTGGGGCCTGAGGCAACAATTTGAACGATTCTTAAAAGGGGAGGGATTCCATGGCTCGTACACGCATTCCACTTAGCGCGGCAGAAGAAGAAACTCGCAACTTGCGCGAGAAGCTCGACCTGAGCACCGCCGAAATTGGCTTGACCGTCCGAACGACCAATTGCCTTGAGGAAAAAGGCATCTTCAGTGTGCGCGATTTACTGAACACGACTCGTGCTGATTTGCTCAGCATTTCCAACTTTGGCGAAAAAACACTTGAAGAAGTATTTAATTCGTTGGAAGCCATCGGGTTCTATCGTCCGGGTCAAGAAGTAAAGCCACGTTAGTATCGCACGACCAGTCATCGTCCGATCTGACAACCGCCGGAGTTTTGCGACTCCGGCTTTTTTTGCATCACGTCCCACAGACCTTCTGATCTCAGACGACTCCAAACGAGACCAATTTTAAGTCTGGTTTGCGCTTCGAGTGGTGCCAAACGCTGGACAATGCACGCTCGCCGGTCGGCACAATCTGCTTGGTTGTTATAAGCGTCTTGTCTGCGCAACTGCCCACGGAAGGAAACCTCAGAAAAGAATCAGGCTTAGACCCCACAATTTGCCGCACAGATTGCCTGTTATCATTGATAATTTGCGACGCAGGAACCTCGAAACCCATACGAATGGGGTTTGACACGTTTTTTCGCGAATCTAGAATGAGAATCTGAGTTTAATAGGAGAACTTCAGCGCGGTCGTTGGCCCTGCTTTGTTAAATCTCCACAGCGGTCAGCAGCAAGCTCCGCAAGAATCTATCACAGGAAAAGCTATGTTTGGTTTGGGTGTTCCCGAGCTTTTGATCGTATTGGGCGTTTTCATTCTTCTTTTCGGAGGTGCAAAACTGCCTAGCTTGATGCGTAATATGGGACGAAGCGTCAACGAATTTAAAACGGGCATGGAAGAGAAACCCTTGCCGCGAAACATCGACAAGACCGATGACGAATCCGAAGATGCTTCGTCGTCCAAAGAGAAAGAAGTTGGGTGAGCGTGAACTAACTTCCACGGTCGTGGAAAAACTCAAGTCAATTTCGTTCACTTCTTCTGCTGCTCTTTAATTTTTTGAAATCACATGCTGCCGTTTAATATTGGTTTTGGAGAGATGGCGTTGATCGGCATTGTTGCC
Organism: uncultured Pirellulaceae bacterium; assembly: GCA_938003615.1. Lineage (GTDB taxonomy): Bacteria > Planctomycetota > Planctomycetia > Pirellulales > Pirellulaceae > Mariniblastus. The sequence goes on from CALKXO010000294.1 coordinate 9,627, forward strand.
GTCATGCTTTTTGGCAGTCGCTTGCCGGAGGTCGCCGGCCAATTGGGCAAGTCCTACCAGCAATTCCGCAAAGGACTCGACGAAATCAAGTCCAACATCAAGACGGACGTAGATCTTGACGTCACGAGCACGCTCAATCGACTGCCGGACTACTCGGAAGAAAGACAAGACGACTACGATGCCCCGTCATCTCCGGTGTTCGATGCACCAGAGGAAGAAGAGTAGCTCGTTAATCTATTTTCAGCTAGTTTCTGTTTGGCTCGGTTGAGCTACGTGGGCATCAACTACGCGTCGATTTCGTAGCCGGCACGTTGCTCACGTTCGATGAACGTGTTTGCCTGAGCGTCATCGACGAACGTCTCAACCTTAGTATCCCAGGTCAACTTTTTACCCAATCGCATTGCGATATTGATACTGTGGAGAATGTTCATCGACTTGTTGTGGCTTATCACGTCAGATGAGGGCAACTCGCGCGACTTCACGCAATCCATGAAACTTTTCATGTTGGCAAGGCCATGACCTGCGCCCTGACCTTGCGGCACCTTGCCGCTGGCATACATGGATTTCAGTGTGTCTTCCTTAACAGGATTGTCCTTGAGCGCTTCAGCAGCTTTTCCAGTCAGCTTCCCTCGATTGACGAAGTAGCGTCCCTTCTCACCTTCGAACATGATGCCGTTGTCAAAACCAAGTGGCGTTTCCTCGTTGTTGGCCGCATCGACCACATTCAAAACCAACCCGTCTTCAAACGTCAATTGGACCTTGAAGCCAGTCGCACAGTTGAACTGGTCATCTTTGGTCGGCATGCCATCGACAAACGGAACCGGATGCTCAACGCGCAATGGATCAATGACGACCTTGCCGACGTCGTCTCCAAGTCGGTCCATGGCCCACAATGCGATGTCAATGTGGTGAGCGCCCCAGTCGGTCAGTTTTCCACCGGAGTACTCATAAAACCAACGGTAATAGCGGTGGGCACGGCCAAAAGCATGGCCTGCTCCCCAGCCTTCTTGATCAACAATGTTGGGGGCCTCACGGTAGTCGACCAACGGCGCTTGACCGAGCCACTTTTCCCAATCAAGTGATTTTGGCACATCCGCCACTGGAAGAACTCCACTGGTACGAGACCCGCCAATCGCCGTCGTTATCGTTTTCATTTTTCCGACGCGCCCTTCACGCGCGATACCGGCTGCATTGACAAACCTGTGGCCAAATTCCGAGCGCTGCTGGGTTCCAACTTGGAAAACGCGCCCCGTTTCCTTCATCACTTTGTTAATCTGTTGCCCTTCGCGAATGGTCAACGTCAACGGTTTTTCACAGTAGACGTCTTTCCCGGCACGCATCGCGTCGATTGCCATTTTCGTGTGCCAGTGATCGGGGCTCGCAATCACCACAACGTCTACCTCTTTTCGATCAAGAATCGATCGATAATCGCTGTAGGCTCGCAAATCTAACGGCCGCTTCTTTTTACGATGAACGTCGAAACAAACTTGCAGGGCGCGCCCTGCTTGGACGCCGTCAACATCAGCCACACCGATGCTCGGCCCAAAACCCATCGCCGCTTTGCCCAAGTAGGTATGGTAGCGGATGCCGGTTCCAATGAAGCCGACGACCGGTTGGTCGTTAGCGTCTTGATAGCCGGCAAACATCCCACGTGCTGGCGACATTGATGACGTTAGGTATCCGCCTGCAACAGTTGCTGCTGTCGCTTGGATGAATCCCCTGCGATTTGGGCGCATGGAAGCCTTGTTTCTTTGGTTGGTATCGTCAGGTGTTTTTGTCAAAGAAGATCCCCTTTTAACAGACGTTTAATGGGTGATAGTGGGACATTGTAAACTGACTTTTGCGGCAACGGACAGGCGTTTTGGCAAAAGTCGGTCAATCTTTGCCGCATTTTAGGCTCCGTCACCCGCCTACAAGAGAAAACAGCCCCCTTTTCGAATTTCGCTTTGCCAACCTCCGATCAATCTTTCAATCCGTTACTGTTTCGCAGTTGCTGGCCTAACGCAATTCAAAACCAACGGCGTAGAAATCTCCCAGCCCGTGCGAATTACCCAGCAAGTCAAACTCTCTCCTCGAGAAGCCGATAGTGTTAATTTTTCATCAGTGGCCGCGCCCAACTTTTTGATAACGGGTATCCTTTATCATTAGCAATGGAAATTCACAAGCTCGGAAGGGATCCAAAGTCATGGCAACGAGAATTTTAGTTACTGGCGATTACTGGCACAGTGACTTCAAAGATCTAATTGGAGGTTGCTCTGTTTCGACAACGCTTGTCACGGTGGACAAATTCCTTCATCTGCAGGATCAAGATTCCACGATCTCTTCATCGCCGTTTGCGACCGAAGCTACTTTTGATCTGGTCGTCATTGCTCAGTCACGTCAGGGACAGTTCGATCAGTCACTGATCGATGCAGTCAACGCCTTCGCCGGTGCGACGCCGGTTGTCATGATGCTGGGCAGTTGGTGTGAAGGCGAGATACGTTCGGACCGCCCCGCAGAAGGAGTGAAGCGCGTTTTCTGGCATCAGTGGCGTGGAAGATTCAGCGTTTTTCTCGACCAGCTCGAAAATGACGGCGTTACTCACTGGCACGGTCCCGCGACAGAAACCGATGCCGATTGTATCGAGGCGGCGAATTCATCCAGCGTTAACCTCTCTCACAATCATCTGACAGTCGGAGTCAGCGCATGGAATGTCGAGGCATACGATTCGATCAGTTCGGCGATCAATTCGTTTGGTTGGAAGACACGATGGGTTGAGCGGTCAAGTTTGTCCAGTCTTGCCGGCGCCGTGAATGCGGTCTGCATCGACGCCGATTCGCTAGACAAAAACTTGGAGCGGCGGATTACTTGGTTGAAAGCGCGAGTTTTCGAAGTCCCCATGGTGCTGACGCTAAATTTCCCTCGCAACAATGAAGTGTCAGATCTACATAACATGGGGGTCTCTCATGTCGTCAGCAAGCCGTTTGAGCTAAATGACTTGAGAATTGCGATCAGTCAATCGATCGAATCACGCCCCCAATCCGCTTCGTCGGTTCCAGCGCCAAAAGGCGCGATGAAAGTTGGCAAATCCGCTCTGGGACCGTCCGCCATCTAAGGCCGTCCTTAAACGAGGTGCCCCGAATTAGAGTTTTTCTTCTCGCATGGCGTTTCACACGCTGTGGAAACGTTTATGATATTCGGATGTTTGAGGAGGTCCATCGGACTCATGCACCTTAAAATCTGGAAACGAACCAATGATGTATTTGCTAGGGATTTTACTGATCCCAATTGTGATTCTGGTGTTGATTGCTCTTTGGGCGATGGGCGTCTACAACCGATTGATCACGCTGAGGAATCGCTACGAGAATGCTTTCTCCCAAATCGACGTTCAACTAAAACGTCGACACGATTTGATCCCGAATCTGGTTAACATCGTCAAAGGATACATGGCGCACGAGAAAGACACACTCGAAGCCGTCATTCAAGCTCGCACGGCAGCGGTCAGTGCAACTTCGGCGGCAGCCGCTAGTCCCGGTGATGCGGGGGCGATGAACGATTTGGCTTCGGCAGAATCAAACCTTGACGGTGCACTGGGCCGTTTGATGATGGTGGCCGAAGCGTATCCTGACTTGAAAGCCAATGAAAACATGTTGGCGCTGCAGGAAGAACTGACTTCGACGGAGAACAAGGTTTCGTTTGCTCGACAAAGCTACAACGATTCGGTAACCGCCTACAACACCGCAACCGAGTTGTTTCCCGGCAGTTTGATCGCCAAGAACTTTGGCTTCTCTACCGCCGAACTGTTCGAGGTCGATGAGGAAGTTCAACGCGACGCTCCCAAGGTCGATTTTTAGGAACCAACGTGGATTTCTTCGCTGCTCAAGAGCTTCGCCGCAAAAAGACCAAATGGCTGATACTGATGTATCTAGCAGCCGTCTGCGTCACGATTCTTGGAATCTACGCCGTCGCAGAACTTAGTTTCTCCGTCGGCGTACCTGCTGAAGCGGGGGGCGACACGGGAGGTTATGAATCCACGGGCATCAATTTCCAATTCCATCCGTGGCTGTTGGGGATCGTGGCCTTGGCCAATCTTATCGTCATTGGCGGTGCTAGTCTTTTTAAAATTGCCGAGTTGCGATCTGGCGGGCATCATATCGCAGCCCAAATGGGCGGCACACGTGTCCCACCGTCAACAACCGATCCTGAGCTAAGACGATTGTTGAATGTCGTCGAAGAAATGGCTTTGGCGTCGGGAATCTCAGTGCCGCCCGTTTACGTGCTGGAACACGAACCGGGCATCAACGCGTTTGCAGCCGGCTATTCCCCCGCCGATGCAGTCATCGGAGTCAATCGCGGCACGCTGAACCTGCTCAATCGTGACGAATTGCAGGGAGTAATCGCTCACGAGTACAGCCATATTCTCAACGGCGACATGCGTATGAACATACGACTGATTGGGTTGTTGTTCGGGATTCAAATGATCGCCATGATCGGATACTTTTGCATGCGGACAATGGGTGTAAGCGGAGGTCGTCGTAGCAACGACGACGGCAAAGGGAACGGCGGATTCATTCTGGCGATAGCGATTGCGCTGCTAGTGTTCGGCTCGATTGGTCAGTTTTTTGCTCGACTGATCAAGGCATCGATTTCGCGCGAAAGAGAGTTTTTGGCGGATGCGTCAGCGGTTCAGTTCACACGCTACCCTGAGGGAATTGGAGGAGCACTGAAAGTGATCGCCGCAACCAAAGGCGGTTCGGTGATTCACTCCGATGAAGCCGAAGAACTGAGCCACATGTTCTTTGCCAGTTGCTTCAAGTCAAATTTTGCCAGTATGTTCTCAACTCATCCGGCGTTGCCAAAGCGCATCGCGAAGCTAGAACCAAATTTTGACGGCGACTATGCAGCTTGGTTTTCAATCCGCCAGCAGATGGCAGAAAAACGGGCACGTCAACGCGCGGCGGCAAAACAGGAACAAACTCAGCAATCAACTATGGTCAGCCCATTGGGGCAGCTGTTTCCGCAGGCGGTCGTCGACAGATTTCCGATCGATCCCATCTTTTTGCTCGCCGCAATTGGCTCGCCCAACAAAAAAGACATGCGGCGTTCGCAGGCACTCATCACCCAACTGCCCAAAGACATTCGGGAGGCGGCGCAACATCCATTTTCCGCTCGCTGTGTCGCATTTGCGATGCTGGCCAGTGATGTTCCGGCGCTTCGGACGCAACAACTCGAGTTGTTAGCTCAAGAGGAGGACCAGGCGACGCTTGATACCACACACGGTCTCATGAACAGTATCGGCAGGCTACATTTGGTCTTTCGGCTTCCTGTCATGGAGTTAGTTCAAGGTTCGCTTGCCGACCTGTCGGTGGCACAGTACCCGAAATTTCGAGACACGGTCGAGAAACTGGTTATGCTTGATCGCAAGACCAGCCTATTTGAGTTTGTTGTCAGGCATCATCTGTTGATGCATCTCGATCGACGTTTTGCTTACCGCAAGCGTCCCAAAGTCAAATACACACACACCGGCGATGTTAAACGCGAGATCGAGTTGATGTTGTCGGCGTTTGCTTCGGCCAGCGTTTCTGGCAGCGTCATGGAAACGAATACACAAGCCGAGGACGGCGTTGTGCTGGAAGCCTATCGCCTTGGCATGCAAGTCGCCGGTTTTGGCGATGCAGCCCAGAGTAACGCCCAATTGGAGTCGTGGGAGATTGAGCAACTCGACCAGTGCATGCGCAAGCTACATCATGCCTCGCCAGAATTGAAGAAAACCCTTCTCCACGCCGCGGCCGTTTTGATCACTTATGATCATGAAGTCACAGTTGCAGAAGCCGAGTTTTTCCGCGCGGTAGCAGAATCGCTCGATTGCCCCGTTCCGGTTCTTGCCGCCGGTAGAATAAAAAGGGCAGTCAAGACCAACAGGGCGAACAAGACGACCTGATCGATGATGAATCAGAGCTGAGATTCAAGCCGGAAGTCGCCTGCTTGCAAATTTGTGCTGGTCCCCGAAGCGCTTCGATACCGCTTCGAGACCACTTCGATGCCACTCACTTAAGGATGATCAAACGCGACCAGCCATCCACTTTCTAAAAAAGTGGATGGCTGTTGGGCTAAAAAATAGCTTGTTGATTTCTCGGTCTCGTCAACCTACGACGAGACGACCGGCGTTACAGGATGCCGCCGTGAGTACGGAGGGGCTGCATATGGCTGGGTTGATCGAGGAACCAAAAGCGATGCCATTCATCACGTAAGTGGCGTAAATCTTCCGACGTATGGATCAACTGGCGAGCCCGAACGGCGGGGTCGGCGTCGTAGATCGGCATGAAACAACCCACGTTCGTTGAGATCGTGGTTGCCATGACGGCGCAGATGAAGAACTGAGTGAACCGGCGTCGGATTTTCTTTTTAGATGACACGTTAAGCGTCCTTGCTTCGGTGTTGTAAACGGTCGCGGTAATCACATTAGGTGACACGGAAGTAGTTTCGTCACAAACGCAACGAAGTCTTTAATCCGCAAAAGTAAATTCATCGACAAAGTCTTACATTGCTAGCAAAACAGAAGGGCTTCCGCCTCTTTTGGCGGGTAACGAAGGCTTTGAGCAGCAGGTTTTGGAGGTCGGATCAGAAAAAGCAGCGCGTGTTTCGTTTTCGCATCACCCTAAAAGGGACTTGGGCGTAGCTGCCTCGGCCGGCGTGAAACGTTGAGAAAACACCGCCAATTTTCACGTCTTATTAGTTCTCACTTCCCAAAAAAAAAGGCGAACTAACTTTCTCTCGGCAGCAGTCTGTCGATGAGCCCCCCTACCATCACTCAAATGGTCCCACAGCTATGAAGAAGCGCCGTTCTAACCAGCCACATTACCAAACACTCGAATCTCGAAACGTACTTTCGGCAACTCCCATCATTTCACTTGACGCTGGTACGTTGACGATCGACGGATCCAGCGGAGACGACACCGTCTATGTGAAAATCGCCGGCGGAGAGGTGCAAGCGTCCTACCGTACCGACGGAAGTAACTTCCGAACGGAGTACTTTCCTCAAGCGGAGGTTACTGACTTCCGCTTCAATGGAGGAGACGGAGACGACCATATCGTAAACCGCACCACATTGACGCTCGTGGCTTACGGCAACAACGGCAACGATCGCCTGATCGGCGGACGTGGCAATGACGAACTGCACGGCGGACCAGGAAATGATGTTATTAATGGGTTCATCGGCGACGACAGCCTGCACGGCGATCGTGGTAACGACATTCTCAGCGGATGGCACGGCAACGACAGACTTTACGGCTGGTATGGCAACGACGCGATGCTGGGCGGAACCGGAGATGACTACATTTCTGGCTATCATGGCAATGACTGGGCCGACGGTGGAGATGGCGACGATTGGATGCGTGGGCACGAAGGGAACGATCACCTCATTGGCGGCAACGGCAACGACAAACTCTATGGCTGGAAAGGACACGACCATCTGTATGGAGGTGAAGGCGACGACTACATTTCTGGATACACCGGCAGTGATTTCATCGCAGGATCCGGTGGTGACGACATCCTTAAAGGACACGAAGGCCGTGACCGAATTTTCGGCGGCGACGGTAACGATAAGCTCTACGGCTGGAAGGGCAACGATTTGCTCAACGGCATGGCTGGCAACGACGAAATCTGGGGCGGACAGGACAATGATCACCTGATGGGAGAATCGGGCAATGACATCTTGCACGGCGACACTGGCAACGACTGGATTCATGGCGGAGACGGCGATGACATCCTGTTTGGTTTCACAGGAACGGACCGATTGGTCGGTGCGGCTGGCAATGACATGTTATGTGGTGGCTACGGAAGAGATTCTTACGGAGGCATCGAAGAAGGAGATGTTGGTTATGATCCAGACTCGGTTTTCCAAAGTCGAGGCAACGTCAAAGTTGACCAGCTTCTCAACGACAGCTCCTCTAAGTTCTTCGATTGGTACATTGGTAGGCTAAGCGAGCGTGCCGAACAAGTCGCCGACAAAGTTGAGCAGGCAACAACAGCAAGTGGTGCGTGGCTTCCTGAATTGGATTTTGAAAGAGACGCCTTCGATCAGATGCTCGATGCAGGCACCGTCGTTACGAACCAGTGGGCGGCATGGGGGATGAAAATCTCTACCAACCGACCAGGTGCTCACCCCGCAATGGTGTTTGACTCGTTCAACCCAACTGGTGGCGATGACGATCTGGCGTCGCCAGATCAGGCTAAAATTTTGATCATCTCCGAAGACGCAGACTCATCTGATCCTGATGACAATGCACGTGGCGGGACGCTGATCTTTGATTTTGATCGTCCGGTCATGATTGATGAAGTCGGCCTGTTGGACATCGACACAAATGAGACCACAAAAATTCGGCTGTTCAACTCCAGAGGCAAGTTGATTAAAACGGTCGACGCGCGCGGACGTGGCGACAATCGCCAGCAGGCGATTGACTTGTCGGCTGACAACGTCTCCCGCATGGAGATTGACCTCGATCGCTCCGGTGCGGTCACCAATGTGACTTTCTCGCGCGAGGGACATCTGATCGACAATCGCTAGATCGACCAGAGGTTTTACTAATCGAAAAAGGCCATGCTCTTTATTGAGCATGGCCTTTTTTCGATGATTTTCGATTTTGGCAGCTATTCCGACAGCCAGTTTGAAAGCCAGCTCAAGTGTTGCCGCTAGGACATCGTCTATCAAACAAGCCGGCCAATGACGCTTCGCTTCCCAATGACCGTTCAAGGGTTGGAGTGGAGACTTGATCGCGATCAACATAGGCCATCAAGATTTGATTCTCCGTCAAACCTAACGACAATCTGGATGCAGGAACTGCGCATTGTGGACGTCGCGACGAACGTTTACCTCGCCGTCTTTGAGCCAAAAATCTCAGACCAGCAGTTAGAAGTCAAATAGCCGAAGAAAGAATCGCTTATTTCTTTTTCTTGGCCAAAGCCAATAACTCTTCGTATTCTTCTAGGCTTACTTCCCGAACAGACGCATCCGAGAAGCCTACGTACAGTGTTTCCACTGAGGATCCGCTGAAGATGATCGGCTGTGCTGCCTTCGGTCCTGCCGGTTCTCGGACTCCGTAAAAAACGGTAATTGGCTTCCCATCCTCATCTGCAAAGCAGTTTTCAAAGTCCTCTCGTTTGAGCCCAATCCTTTGCAAATGCACTTCGATCCCAGGATTGTCCGCGATGAATTTCTTCAAATCGTCAGCAGACTTGGGGCCCCCACTACTTACAAATCCATGATACATCGAATAGCTGGTTGTGAGCTTCTGCAGATTCGTTCTGTTGCGTTCACGAATTCCATCAAGAGCGGAGTCTCGGGTACTCTTGGTACATCCAACCAATAGAACGATCGCAACCGCTACAGTGATCAATTGAACACCGCGAGTAAGGTGTGACATAATGATAATTTTAGATACCTACTGACATCGTATTTTAAATAATAAAAAAAGAGGCAGCCAAACTATTTGCTGGCCACCCATTCGGAAAAATATCGATTCAGAATTCGTTAACAGACACAACAGCCCCATCGTTTCGCGCCACAAGCTTCTCCATAAATTCTAGCGGTGCGTCAATCGCAACTGAATGCGTCGAGCCATCGCCAAGTGCAAAGTTCACTGTGCCTGGATGTGCGGACCCAAACAGTTTGAAACCAAGAGGTCCACCGGAACTAACGTCCACGAAATTTGCATGTCCGTTATCTGGCACAAGTGGACCTGCTCGCCGAACATTGGTGTATGAGGGAGCAGGACCATGGTACATCCCAAGAGATTCACCATTTCTCGAAAACTTGCCGCCAGTTGGGTTATAGTTCATCGCATTGGCAGCTTTTTCGCCAAACATGATTGTGTTGGAACTACCGTCAGAGATGCTGCCAAATGAAATCGATGAATACTCTCTGACGTTGGATGGACTACCGTTGTTTGGATTGCTAACTAGGGAATGACCTGGCTTTGAGATAATCCCAACAAACAGCCTTTGTTCCTCTTGGGGATCGTAATCGCTGGCGCGATATGGCGGGTCAAATTCCCATTGCCTGATTGAAGCTAGGCCAGCGGCATATTCATTGACAGCAAGCAAGAACCCACCGTTGTTTGTTACTGTAGCGATTCGTTCACCACGCGATGGACAAGAAACCATTTGAATACGGGTCTCGGCCCACAAACGGTTAAAACCCGCTAACTCTTCTCGCAGAGATCTGATGTTTCCCTGTTCGGCAAACGTAGAAATTTGGTACACAAAGCTTAATGGTTCCCCGGGAAATACATCTTCTCGAGCCTCCGATTCTGTTCGCTGTAATGCCCTGTCTGCAACGGCACCATTCCAGCCCGATGTCGGGAACTTCATGTGAGCAGACTCGAAGTTCAGCGATGCCAGCGCCATTTGGCGCATGTTATTCAAACATTCGGTTCGCCTTGCGGCTTCGCGAACCTGCTGAACTGCCGGGAGAAGCATGCCAATCAGAATGCCGATGATGGCAATTACGACTAACAGTTCAACGAGCGTAAAACCGGAACGAATCCATTGATTGTTTTTTTTCATGGCGACCCTCGATTATCTTAAAAATAAATTAGCCGACCTTATGTAAGGTGTCGGTTGACAAAACACATCTTAACTAATTTTAATAGCGCCGGAATCGAAAATCAGGACAAAATTTGTGAAGATATTCTTCTGTTCGCCTTAGAACCGGCCTCAGAACCGGCGATTTACCCTCCGGTTAGTGCCAATGCTTCAGCCAATCGCTGGCAAGTAATTGTCCTAAGCTATTTATCTCAAGCTAACCGCCCTAAGCTAACCACCCAAGCCAACCACCCTAAGCTAACCATCCTAAGCTCAAACTTTACTGCTATTACTCAACGTAGAGACTTGGTTCGTTCTCTCTGATTGGATCAATTCAAGGAGTGGAGAATCCAATGTTGAATCCCATCGATGAGAAGCGGAAAAGAAAAGAGATCACTCGCCTAATCGTTGGGCATCAACAACAAATTTTTGCATTCATTTTCTCCTTGGTGCCAATTCGAGATGAGGCTGAAGATATCCTTCAAGATGTTTGCGTTGAGATCATGGGGCGATTCAGGGATTTTGAGCTAGGGACAAATTTCTTGGCTTGGGCAAATTCGATTGCTTATTGTAAGGTACGTAGTGCACGGACAAACTACGCCCGCTGTCTTGCTTCTGATGGAATCGGAATTTTTTGGATTTGAGTTGCTATACTCATACTATCTTAGGAAATTTCCATGTCCCGAACCAGAAGAATGTTTGATTCATCGCAAAAAGCCAATGCCGTCCGTCGTCATTTAAAGGA
>CALKXO010000295.1 GCA_938003615.1 uncultured Pirellulaceae bacterium
CACAAAATTGACCAACGTTTGTTGGCAATCGCCCACAAAGCGATGCAAACCGAATTCGACGATCGTTACGCAAGTCCGGAGCAGCTCCGTCTTGCGATCGAGAATTATCAGTCGAATCAGTTAAGTATCAAACTTGCTGAACGTTCTGAGGTGGAGCTTGCCTCTGCGATTGAAAACAAGGATTACGAGTTCTTTTCCAAATCGATGTTTGGGTTTCGCGAATCCGTTTCACTTTGGTCTGAAAACACGAAGGCTGATACAGGACTGCAACGTGCTAGAATCGCTTACGCAGCGTGTGCCCTCGATCGCCAAGACTTCGAACTTGGAATGTCGTTATTGGACCCAAACGCACCTGACGAAGCACCACTCTACAAGAGCCTTCGAAAAGGAGCTGCCGCAAGCAATCAGCGTCGACGTCTAGTTTGGTTGGCCGTCGGTGCTTCGGTTCTTTTACTATCGGCGCTAGTTTTTACTTCCATGATCAACGCGCGAACTCAGCGATTGAATGCTGAGAATTTGGCGGTCGCAGTCAAGCTAGAGAAAAAAGCAAAACTTGAGGCCGAATCGGCAACCGTCAAAGCAGAAGAAGAACGCGGAAAGGCGGAAGAAGAGAGAAGGAGAACCGAAAAGGAAAAGAAGAAGGCGGAAGAATCAAAGGAGCTGGCAGAGGCTCTGGCCATCAAAGAAGAATCAGAACGGCGCCGAGCGGAAGAACTGGCGATCAAAGAAAAGACAGCGCGCGAAACGGCAGAGGGTTTGGCTGTCAAAGAAAAAGCGGCCAGACAAAAAGCCGAAGAATTGCGGTTGAAGGAAATTGAGGCGCGACGAACCGCCGAACGTTTGACCGACGAAAAAGAGGCCCAACGAATGAAGGCCGTTAGTCTAGCTGATCAATTGCAGGTCAGCGAAAAATCCGCCCGTCAACGGCTGTTCCAATCAAACATTGGGCTTATCGATGGCTACATTCGCGACAACCAGATTGAACAAGCCATCAACTCGCTCACGAGAACTCGCCGCAATGACTCAAGATTTGTAAATTGGGAATGGAATCGGCTTTACCATCTTTGCCATACGGAAATCAAGTCCGAATCACTTGAGGGCGTGACCGCAATCGACCAAAGCGACAATGGCACTGCCGTGATTCTCTCTGCCCGAGGATCGGCAAAAATCTGGAAAACCAATAGTTCCTCGGCCGCCACCGAGTTCTCAATCGCCAACGGCAAAGCGCTTTCGACATCGATCACGCGCGATGGGAAATGGGCCGCCATCGGGACTGCCGACCCTGATCGCAAGCTGACGATTTGGGAGGTTGAAAGTGGAGAAATGGTTGCCAATTTGAGTGATAACATCGCCGCATCCCTCGTTTCTTGTGTGGCTTTCAATCGCTCAGGCACGAAGTTGGCCGCTGGCGATTCGGCCAGACTTATCACGCTATTTGAAGGCAATGGACCGAACTGGCGCGCAGCAGAAAAGTTGACTTTCCATTCGAAACGACCAGTTGATCTGGATTTTTCCTCCGACGGAAAAAGACTGGCCTCTGCATCACTTGCAGGGCTTTCTATCGTTTGGGACGTAGCGACAGGAAAACCACTGTCAGCTTACAACCACCCTTCACAGTTTCGTGCCGTTAAGTTCCACCGTGGCAAGAGTGGGCTGGTGGCTTGCGCAACGGATGACCGTGAAATCGTATTTTGGAATTCGTCGATTCCCAATAACCCCGAATCATGGCAAAACTTGCCTACAGCGGATCTCAAGGAAGCCAAGTCACGTGGCTTTGTTGAGTCACTGATCACTCACGAGTCGGTCGTCAATGATGTTGACTTTTCCACCGATGGGAAAACGATGGTAACTTGCGGTGATGATCGTACGATCGCTGTCTGGAATTTGAAGGACCGCACACTAACGGAGCGTTTTCGCGGGCACGTCAATGCTGTCCTCGCATGCTGTGTCTCCCAGGCAGGAAACGCAGCGGTATCCGCGTCTGCCGACGGAGAAATTCGTTCGTGGCGTTTTGACGAATACGAAGACGAACGAAGTTTCTCGTCAGAGGAGTCTTCGCCAATTAACTGTGTTCAATTCAATGCAACGGCCACGCAGTTGCTGACCGGTGATGAAGACGGAGTGGTTCGTATCTGGAACCGGGAAAAGTCCGCTCGGATCGAATCCAAACTGGAATTTGATCCGAAACTCGGACGTAAAGCTGTATACCTACCTGATTCAGATCAAATCGTAACCAGCAGCCCTGGCAACGTTTTTGTATGGCAAAACGGAAAATTGCGGCACAAGAAAACGGAAGTCGGTAAGTCCGGCATTGTCGTAGTGTCGAAGAACGAACGGCAGATGATCACCGGTGGTGATGAAGACAAACCGACACTTGTGTGGGACCTAGAAACCGGAAGGCAAATTGCGACGTTGCTCAAGGGCAGCAGCCGTAATCGCGTAACCGCAATGGCCATTTCACCTGATGATAAATTCCTTGCGGTAGGTACTGGCTCCGTGGAGGGGATTGTCTCGGTGTTTGACCTGACGACTTTTCAACTTATCGATGAATTTGAAGGGCATCGCGGCTGGATTACAGATCTCGTTTTCTCACCATCATTCAACGAGTTCCTTTCGGCAGATTCGGTTGAGGGTTACGTAAATGCATGGATTATCGAAGGAAATCAAGTGCGCCGCCAGAAAAAGATTGATGGCGTCGGCGGCAGCTACATTCGCATTGCTTACTCTGATTCGGGTGAGCAGTTTGTGACTTCGACCAACACTGACACCAACAAATCCGAAATGCAAGTATGGGACAGCCGAACCAAGAAAGCCGTTTCGAAAGTACAACTTGCGAGACCGATTGATTTTGTTTCCTTTATCAAAAACGAAATCATCTTTCGGCTGACCAATGGGAAGGCCTACGGATGGCGGCATGCCGTTGGCGCGCGTCAAATGCGTCATGTCCCAATGTACTCCAACGCCAGTTATCCCACCGCGCTTAATGGTTGGGCAAAGCTCTCGGGTAACAAAAGCCTCGTTTATGGAGATGGATTTGTTAAGGTCATCGACAGTTCTGTCGCTCGGCCCCAAACGACACGCCAATCCAGCGCCGCAGCAAGCGTTCTGGATTCGGCAGGTAACCCGGGGCCATGTCTTGCCGCGCTGTTCGCAGACGATGAAAAGCAAGTCGTTGGACTCTATGGAGACGGAGCCGTTCGATTTTGGGACAGAGAAACGAACTCAGTTACTAACGTCATTCAATCCTCGACATCATCTGTAACCGGAATGGATGTTTTGCAAGCCGAGTCTCATCTTCTCGCAACTTGTGATTCGCGTGGCATTATTCGGTGCATTGATGTCCAGACCAATAAAACACTCTGTCAGATTGACACCAAATCAGATCTGCAAGCCATCAAATGGTTTGGCAGTGACGCTGTGATCGTATCCGGATCAGACGGTTTGATGCATGTCGATCTAAATTCTAAGAAGACTGCAATGATCGACAGCACGACCAAGGCATTCTCAGGAATCGACTGTTCGAAGGACGGAGAAATCATTGTCGGAGTCGGCGTCAATCGCCAAAACCAAGGAAGTGTTTTTCTTTGGCAAAAAGTAGAAGGAGCATGGCAAAAGAGACCAAACGTATTTGGATCGCAAGTCTTGTCGACAAAGGTCTCTCCCGACGGAAAACGAGTTTATTCTGGTGATGCTGCAGGCGCGATCACTGTCTGGTACATCCCTGAGCCGGGCTCTTCAGATCCACCTCGCAAGCTGATTTCGCTACTAGGCCACGAAAAAGACATTTCTTCAATCGTCGTCTCTAATGACGGTAGCCAAGTCGCTTCATCATCCAAAGATGGCTCAGCGATTTTGTGGTTGTCTGCCGAACCACGAGAATAAAATCTGTTAGTCTTTGGGCGCGTCATCGGCAGCCGTCAGGCGAATGTAATCTTCGTTAAAATTATTCCCTATACCGCGCTGCGAAAGACGATCGCCGTCAACGGTAAGTTTAAACTTAAACGAGTCGCCAATCATCTCTTCAGTGCTGAAGGCCGCGAACTTGATTGTTTCCACGTACTCATCTCCCTTGAGCGTATAGGTCCCCCCATGCGAGCCGACCAGTTCCCCCGTCTCCGGATCGGATAACGTGTAAATCCAATGCCCGAGACCAAAGAACTTCTGCTGCACTCCGATTCGTGAATCGTCGCTTTCATCTTGCCCAACCTTAGCCGCCATCAGCCAAGCGCCGAGAAGCTGTTGACGCAGTTTTTCGGCAACCGCATCTGCGCTATTTGGCTCAGCCGGTTCCGCGCTATTTGGCGCATCAACTGCCTTGGCTTGTGTGTCAGGCAAAGCGCTCGTTTCCACTTGAGGCGATTCGGCGAGTGGTGCAACCGGCTCTTGGGCCAGCGCGGCGGGACCAGCGACCAAAAGAATCACTAGAGACATAGAAAAATTGAGAGCCTGCACATACGTCATCGAATCACCTATTAGTTAGAGGGAACTTTATGAAAGCCGACACCAACCTCGTTTCTTGGTTTGAATTGTACCGCGTTCTTTCACGCGATGCCAAAAAAACGCTTAGGTTCGAAAACAGGATCCTCGAAACGATTTCCCTCATCTAGTCAATGGCTATGGCAGTGGCTACGGCTACGGCTACGGCTACGGCTACGGCTACGGCTACGGCAATCCCGACGACCTAAAGTCTACCACCACGGCCTAAAAGTTGTCGAGTTCTTCAGGCTTTTCAACGGCATCAATACTGCAATGGAACTTGAGCACATCAAGAGAGACGCGCTCATCCACGAACCTTATCGCCCCGTCCAGAAACGCAAATTGAGCGCCTTGAGGATGGTTGCTGCTAAAGGGCGTTGTGTTGAAGTCGCTGCTGCCAAGATAGTTGATGCTGTGAGCGACCGACTTTAAAGAATAGATCTTATCTGGTTTTCTGTTTGAACCAAAAACTGCTCCAAGTGCCCAGCCGGCTCGAGGAATCGCATCGCGACTTTCGGTATTATCAAACCCTGAAATTTCACCAAATCCGAATGTGTAGGACGTGCCGTCACGCACATCCTTCATCTTCTTTCCGACGAATTTGCCTTGGCTATTTGGAGAGAAGATGCCCTGCATGCCAATCGGTCCCCCCTCAGATGTTTCGGAGCCTCCCAGTGTGCTGTAAGAATATCGCCTAGATTCATCAGAGGTCTGTGCGTTGCCGATGGGCCCCAGCAGACCATAGTAGTGGGTGGTGTAGCGTCCAACATCTTCCAAACTCACTTCCTTATCACCCGGATTAGACGCAGGACAAATCAGTGGCTTTACCTGAAGCTCCGACAGTTCGATCATCCGATCTCGCCACGTCTCGCCAGCGGACAGCGCGCGGCTGGTTTCCACGTACAAGTATTCCTGTTTCAAATGCGCCAAAATTGAGACGATGTAGTTTCCACCCTTCCCATCGTCTCCCGCAGGAAATTGGCGTCGGGCCGTTTCATAGTTGAGCGTCGCGATGGCGATCTGCCGGAGATTGGCAGAACATGTGGTGCGTCGCGCTGACTGTCGCACGCTTTGCAGTGCCGGAAATAGCATCGCGACAAGTATCCCGACAATCGCAATGGTGACCATCATTTCGACGAGTGTGAACGCATGCGGCAATGGGCCTCGAAACGACGCCGATGCTGGAGCGCGACTGGCGAGTTTCAGTGGTCCGTTGGTCAGATGTTTGGACATGTGATATTCCGTTAATTTAAAAGTGAAACTAAACGCCCGGATGATAGGTCTGCCGTATGAAGACTTAATGTTCAAAAGATGAAGATTAGAAAACAATCAGACAAGAATTGGCTGAAAAACAAGTCGGCAACGAAATTTGAAACTGAACAATTTATTCATCTGATCTTAACGATCGGCTGATACGATTCCGCCAAATCAAGTGAAGTACACAAACCTAACCCAATCATTTTTTGACACGTTGCAAATAAGGAAAACTCATGCTTATTAGAAAGAAGGCGTTTACGTTGGTTGAATTGCTAGTGGTCATCGCGATCATCGGAATCTTGATCGGTCTGCTGTTCCCAGCATTTGTTTCGATCAGAAACGCAGCCAAGTCGACTCAGTGCAAGAACAACTTACGACAATTTGGAATCTGTATGCTTGCCAAATCAAGCAACTCGCCGGAGGGAAGCTACGTTTCGGGTGCTTTTGACACGACGCGCGACGGTTCGTTTGATCAGTACTCTTGGGTGTCTGACTGCATTGCACAAGACGTTTATCCAGGTCAGCTGTTGTGCCCTAACTCGATTTGCCGTGGATCGGAAAAACTCAAAAACAACACTTCAGGTGTTGGCGGCTCAAAAGCACCTCTCGGACGACGTGGTGTCCCGTTTAAGAACAACCAAACTTTGAACGACGTTGTGTTAGCCGGCTACAACACGAACTACGCTACAAGTTGGCACCTTGTCCGCTCGGCCCCGGTTCTTCAGGGATCCGGTGGTGCGGCTCAAACCGTTGGCAGCTTGAAAGACTGGTACAGTCAAAGTGGTGTTCAGTTGTGTCAGGGCCCTTTGACACTACGTCAAATGGATGCTGGAGATGTTCCTGCTAGTGCGTTACCTCTGATTGGCTGTGCCTCGCAAGGAGACGCCACTGCAGACCCTTCTTCAGGCCTCGAGACTGGCGATGGCATCCTAGAAG
>CALKXO010000296.1 GCA_938003615.1 uncultured Pirellulaceae bacterium
CTAAGGTGAAAATTCGGCTTTTGTGAGTTTTATGCCTGTTCCAGCTCTTCTGAGCCGTTCAAACTTTCCGTGGCAACAAACGTAGCGGCCCTTAGTTTTTAGATGTGTATTACGGTGCGAAGAATTTTGTTTTGCCGGACAACTTTGTTTTGGCTGACAATAGTGCTTCCAAAGTCCTAACAACGCCGAACCAACCCGAGGCTGAAATGTTATATATGTTAGCAGGAAATTCGCTTTTAATGAGGGCCTGATGGATCAAAAACACGTGGTGATAGTTGGTGGTGGTTTTGCGGGATTGGCGGCGGCCAAACGACTGGCAAACAAACCTTCGGTGCGCGTCACCTTGATCGATCGACGCAATCATCACTTGTTCCAACCCCTGTTGTATCAAGTAGCGATGGCGGGGCTGAGCCCTGCCGAGATCGCCGCACCGATTCGCAGTATTCTTTCTGGGGCCAAGAACGTGCAGGTGGTGTGTAGTTCGGTTACGTCAATTGGTTTGGAACGCAGCGTTGTCTTCACAGATCAGAGAGAGACGGCTTACGACTACTTGTTGATGGCCTGCGGTGCCAAACACGGTTATTTCGGCAATGAAGACTGGGAACCGTTTGCTCCGGGATTGAAGACAATCGAACAAGCGACTGAGATCCGCCGCCGCGTGTTGGGCAGTTTCGAAAAAGCAGAACTGACCGATGATCCGGAGGAACGCAAGAAACAACTGACGTTTGTGATTGTCGGCGGCGGCCCAACGGGTGTTGAGTTGGCTGGCGCGATTGGAGAAATGAGCCGATTTACACTCTCACGCGACTTTCGAAATATCGATCCAAGTGGGGCACGCGTGATTTTGATCGAGGCGGGGCCACGCATCCTTGGCATGTTTGACGAAAGGCTTGCCAATAAGGCGGCGCGCTTTCTGGAGCAATTGGGAGTGCAAGTCTGGACTGGTAGCCCAGCGACCAAGATTGACGTCGAGGGAGTGGAGCTGGCCGATGAAAAGATCTGCGCCGCGACGGTGTTGTGGGCGGCGGGAGTTCAGGCGTCGTCGTTGGGGCGCGGTAGCGGCGTGGAATGCGATCGGGCGGGCCGAGTCGTGGTAGAGAAGGACTTGTCGATTCCGTCGCATGCGAATGTGTTTGTCGCGGGAGATCAATGTGCGTTCATTGATGCTAAATCAGGAGAGCAGCTCCCTGGGCAAGCCCCCGTGGCGGCTCAGCAAGGTCGTTTTGTAGCGGACACTATTTTGGATGAAATCGCAGGCAAGGATCGATCCGAATTCAAATACTTCGATAAGGGCCAAATGGCGACGGTGGGACGCGCTCGAGCGATCGCAGAGGTTAGTGGTTTTCGTTTTGCTGGTTTTTTTGCTTGGCTGGTGTGGTTGGTCGTCCACATCTTTTTCCTCACCGGATTCCGCAACCGCTTCTTCGTCGTCCTCAGTTGGGCTTGGTCGTTCTTCACCTTCCGCAGAGGCGCTCGACTGATCGTTGAAAAAAAGTGGCAGTTCTATGGCGATCCGTCAGAGGACAAAGATGGCGGGGGTCGGCCTGCAGTATGAAGATAGCCGCGAAATATACCAATTGCGCGAAAGCCTGCGTGAGTTCTTTTTCGAGTGGTTCGTGTATTTCGTGTTACGATAGGAAGCTCTATCAATTACGCTTCGTTGCGATCGCAGTATGAAACATCGAATTGATTGTCTGAAAAAAAGGTTTGTCGGTGCAAAACCAATGCGACATTGTGTGGCTGTCTTGATGGTCGTTGGGATTCTACCGTTGAGCAATATGACACCGGCGGTGGTCGGGCAGGAACTGCCGGTTCGCAAAACGATTCAGCGCAGCATTCCCTTCATAGAAGCAGAAGGAGATGGGTGGATTCAGGAGCAAAAGTGTATTTCCTGTCATCAGGTGCCCTTCATGGTGTGGTCGCTGAATTGGGCGAACCGACGTGGTTTCGATGTTGATCTGCAAGGACTTGAACGGACCAATCGATGGGCGACTGACTGGATCAATTTGACTAATCCCAAACGTCGTAAGGATGCAAAAGAAGAGGCCACGTTGCTCCAAGAGAACGATGCGGTCGCGCAGTTGCTCATTGGAGGCCCTCAGGTTCGACAGGACGACCAGACTGTGGAAGCCGATACTTCGGACGACTGGCGCAGTCAGTGGCACGCCAGTTTGTTGGGATCGCAACAGGAAGAGGGGGCATGGAAACCGCGCGGACAATTGCCACTTCAGAAACGACCCAAACGTGAGACGCACGAGGTTTCTACGGTCTGGGCACTGTTGGCGGTGATGGGGTACGGAAGTTCGCCGGTGGCTGAGTCAAAATCCGTTGATCTTGGCGTCATTGAAAAAGCTAAGGAGTGGTTGGGAAACGATACCGCGGGTGAATCGACCGAGTGGTGGTCAGTAAAGTTGCTGTTGGCTCATGCATTGGAGTTGCCGTCGGTTGAAAAGTGGCAAGTCGATTTAAGGAAGCACCAAAACGATGACGGAGGTTGGGGCTTCCGATGCGATGAAGCCAGCGACGCGTTCGGGACCGGCGTGGCCATCTATGCCCTAGCGCATTCAGGCGTCGCCACTAGCGACAGCGATGTCCAACGCGCTCTGAAATTCTTGATCACGAGCCAGAAACCTGATGGTTCCTGGACGGTCAACGGCACGAAGAAGACTGCCAACAACCAGCCAACGGCTACTGCGACCTACTGGGGGACGTGTTGGGCAGCGATCGGGATGATGGAAACGCTGCCCAAAGAGTGACCCGTTCTTGGTTGAATACCGTAGGCGCTAAACTTCGACATCGACTTGATATCCAGGGCGTTGCGCTCGAGTAATCATGGCGGTAGCTTCATCGTCGCCCGGGAAGATTTCTTTACGGGGGTGATTCACTTGGCGTTTGGAATTGCCCGGCTGCTTTCGTTTGAGTTTCCGGATGAGTTTCCGTCAGATTTCAAATCTGATGTGCGCGGCTTGTCGCAAGATGATGCGGTTTTGTCCGTTTTGCAATCCATTGTCGATAATCTGAAGGATCGAAGTTTGATTCTGGTCACGGAAAATATGGATCAGACATTCCGAGGATTTGGAGATTCGGGGCAAAAGAAGTGGCGAACATTTCTTCAGGAGACAACAAAGTTCGCAACACTGGCAACCGCGCAACAGTTGTTGGCGGGCGTGGCCGATCGAAACGAGTCTTTCTTGGTTTTTTTGATATTCAATATCTTGAGCCGCTGTCCGTTGAGGGTGCGCGCGAATTGTTTCAACGAATTAGCGTTGAACAGGACAGGCCGGAGTTGGCTCAATACCTCAACACTCCTGAAGGGCGATACCAAATTCGTGCGTTGAATTATCTGGCCGGTGGCAATCATCGCATGTATGTCTTGCTTGCCGAATTTCTGTCTAAGAATTCATTGCAGGACTTAGTTCTAGCATTTGAGGATCTGACGCACGACATGACAGCGTATTTTCAGGAGCTGATGAAGTCTCTCCCAGATCAACAGCGGCAGCTGACGCAATGTCTGTGCGATGTCGAAGGGGCTTTGACGGTCAAGAAAATCGCGGCCAAAACATTCATTGATGATCGCTCCTGCTCGAAACAGCTGGGCAATTTGAAAGCAAAGGGATACGTTCGGTCTGAAAAACGAGGCAAGAAATCGTATTACGATATGTCCGAGCCGTTAATGCGGCTTTGCCTTGACGTGAAAAATCAGCGTGGCAAGCCTCTGAAGATGTTCGCGCGATTTCTGCGAGCTTGGTTTCCATTGTCTGCCATAAAGTCTGCAATCGATATTGCTCCAGCATCGCGTGTGGGTGAATATTGTCGCGAGGCTGTTCAGTCCAGCGGTGCATTTAGAGCTGCGATCGCACGAAAACTAGAAATTGAAATAGACCAAAGCTTGGAGATGCAAAGCTATCAGAAGGCGCAGTTTCTGGCTGATGAATTGCACTTGGCTGATGCGAAATTGGCAGTAGACATCGAAACAGAGTTAGCGGTTAGGCAAGGTTGCTGTAATGAGGTGAGCAAAAAACACGACGAAGTTAATCCAGATGTCCGAGGTTTCAGCAAAACGAAAAGCCAATGCATT
>CALKXO010000297.1 GCA_938003615.1 uncultured Pirellulaceae bacterium
TCGCCAGTTGATAGCGCTGTAGTCGCTGTGCCCACAGTTGGCGGTTGCGTTGACGTGTCATGGTTTAAGATTGCTCCAGAATTTCAAACGAAATCCTGAAAATAAACCACCCGTCAATAACCGTGCGGGGGAACGCTTACGGAGGATCGGTCTAGATGTAAAGCAGCAGTATCCCATCAAAGTTTATGATGAAGATGGAAGTGTCGTCGGGGAATACTTTGCTGATTTGTTTATCGACAATGTTCTGATCGTTGAATTGAAGGCAGTTCGTTCAATCAATGATGAGCATGTCTCGCAAATTCTTGGATATCTTAGGGCGACAGATATCGAGCACGGATTGTTGATTAATTTTGGGGCGGCAAAGTTTTACATCAAGAAATACGCGATGTCTCATCGCAGACCTGCTGCGTAATTTAATGGCCGCAAAAAATTTGAAAGAAACGCAAAAAGTGACGCGTATGTTTTTGCGTCTTTTTGTATTCTTTGCGGCAATCAAAATCCATCACTGAACATTTAAGGGCAGATGTCAGACGATCGGAAAGGTTACGCAGCACGGGTGTGATCGAGTTTGGCGTCAGCAACTCCCAGCGTTTTCAGAATATAATCGGCTGCCGCATCAACCGCGCCCGGTTTGGCATATTTGACTGCCAGAGCATCAAGTTGATCGATTTTCTTTTGCAACTGGTCAGGATTTTCCAGCCAGTTGATAATTTGGTTGGCGGCGGGGGCCGACACGTCACCTGTGGATAAGTACTCGGGCATCACCATCAATCGAGCGTCCTCACTTCCGGAATCCGGATCGGCTGGACGCCAGCTTTTCTTGGCGATGTCTTTGACGGCGATCAGATTGACGAGCGTGATGAATCGCGTCCGCAGCAACACGGTTTGTGCCATCGAAATCATGCGGCCGATCTTATAGACGATGACGGTCGGCTTGCGGTGGTGCATTAACTCCAACGATACCGACCCACTACACGCCATACAAGCGGTTGCCGAGGCCATCAATTCTGGAGTTCGATCGACATGTAACTCGATCAAGGGGAAACCTGCGCCGGACTGTGATTTGATCTCGTCAATGATAGTCTGCGCCATCTCCATTTGCTTGTGATTTGCTGAAGCGACAGCGAACGATGTTTTGGGGCACGACTTAGCGATCAACACGGCAGACCGAATGAGCGTCGGCAGGTTGTTTTCGACTTCACGGTCGCGCGAACCCGGCAGCAGTGTGATCAGCTGTTTTCCCTTTTGCGAATTGAGAAACAGACCATCGTAGCTTTGCCGATCCAATTGGTCGAAGTAGGGATGACCAACGTAGGTCGCTTCGACGTTTCGCTTCTTAAACCAATCCACTTCAAACGGCAACTTGCACAGCGCGTGATCGACAAATTTCCGCATCTTGCGGACCCGCCAAGGTGCCCAAGCCCACATTTGAGGTACGCCAAAATAGAATACCGGAATGCCACGCGCTTTTGCTTTCCGCGCGATCCACCAGTTAAAGCCCGGGTAATCGATCAGAACAACGGCATCGACATCATTGTTGGCAAAGTACTCATCGGCTTGGTCGACCAATGAGAAAAAGAACCGCAACTGGCCAATGACTTCCTTGAGGAACATGACGGCTTTTTGCGTCAGGTCGTAGTGCAGATCGCAACCCGCTTCAGCCATCTTGGGGCCGCCGAAACCGACGCATTCAATATCGGGATCAGCCGCTTGGAAGCGACGAATTAAATTCGATCCGTGCAGGTCACCGCTAGGTTCGCCCACCGAAAAAAAGAGTCTCATGGCACCGTCCGTGGTTTGATGAATAAGCCTCAATTATTGCGGATTGGACCGGCATGTGGAACAGCAGAATATTGACTCCCCCGGATATTCAGGTCTGGGATATTCAGGTCTGGGATTCACATTCACTGGCAGCCATCTCCATTGCAAATCGGCGGTTTGTTCATTCGGCCGGAGGTGCACTTGCTGAAAAAGGGGCAGGTTGTGACGGCAGTCTTCATCGTGAGACCTCTGGCAAGCGCTCTTGCTCCAAAGACAGGGTCGATCTGTTTTTCAGTCGCCGCATTTTCGATTTTCGATTTACACATTGCACGAGTAATCCAGTTGGAAAGTACCTATTGCAATCAGAGAAAGATGGCTATTTGGTATTATGCCGGGGTTCTTCCAACCGAAAGGTCACCCCCCAGCCGGCTAACAGAAGTACTAGCACCGCAATAAACACCGTTCTCAAGCCTAAAACATCTATCATTAATCCGATCAACGTCGACGAAATGATAACCGGTAGGGCCATGCAAACGCCCAGCGTACTAAGGTAGGCCGGGTGATTGCTCTCCTCGGTGGTCTCCAATGCGTAGTTGTTGAAGAACCGAAAAGTGATCGGTGTCAGACCTAGTAAAAAGAACATTACCAAATAAGGAAATGGCCACTGGATTTCGCCAGCATGCAGCACCAGCAATAGCACCGGCGCGATGCAGACAGCCCCCATCAGGATCTGTAGCACCAGCCGGTTGCCATAACGATCGGCAATCCCGCCGGCTGGGACGCTCAACAGGGACGCGCCGATATGTTGTGCGATGATCCAAGAGAGCGCACCGCTAAATCCATCTAGTCCGAAGCCAAGTCGTTCGCGCGCGATCGACTGGTAGTGGGGGAAAAGAGTCAACGACATGCCGAACATTGCCGCCGCCACCGCAAGCAGAAGAAAGTTGTGATTTTCGAATACAATCCTTCTGGACGCGCGGAGGATTTCGAGTCGACTGCGAAGTGGAGTAGAGGAGTCGTCTGAGTTTTCGATGAACCGCAACGCCGTAACGCCAGCAGCCGCAAACAGGATTCCTGTAAACCCAAAGATTAAGCCAAACTGCGGATTGGCTCCTGCGGATGATTGCAGCCAAGGTTTCAGCAAGATTAAGGCAAAGACAATCGCGCTCATTCCACCGATCAAGCTGCCGACGGCAGAAAGTCGCCCGCGTCGATTTTCGATGATTAGTTTTCCTATCAATGTTGTGAAGAGCACTTGATTCATACCGGCAGCAGTAAAGAACAGCGCGTATACCGCCAGAAAACAGAACGGCCACCACACAGTGCGTTGCCCATCGCTGATCCACCAGAGTGCTGCAAGTAGTAAGAAACAACCACCCATCGCGACACTCGTCAGACACAGCCAACTGCGTTTCCGAGGAACCTTGCGGATCTGATCGGAAAACAACAACGGCACCATACTTTGTCCCAGACGATTAAGCATCGGCAGGCAACCGCGCTGCCACGCCGCGCCGCCGATCAAATCCATAAACGCGGGCATGATGATGCTCTCAGTTTTGAAGATCCATCCGATACGCAGCGCGATTTGATAGATCGACATCCAGATGAAATTCCGACGTCGATTTGCCTCGCGCGTGTGGCTCGATTTGGATTCCGCGTTCGAAAGGAGCAAGGGGTAGCCGGGAAAGGGTTATGTGGGTGAGTCAGTTTTGCATGGGGACGAGATCAAGCCAAAATTTCAAGCAAAAAATCTAGACACACCACTATAGCAGCTCGAAGCCTCGGGCGATGTGACCGGACCGACCGAATCTTAGCGAGACGTTTTACAACCGCGAAAGAAACGAAATATGCGAAAGCAATCGAGCATCTCCTTTCGCGTATTTCGCGTTTGTTACTCTTGGTGCTGTGAACTTTATTTGAACTGCGGTTTCACCGAATCAATCCGACGCGGCCAAGATAGCGATGATTTCATAGCGTCTCAGTCGATGTGACCGAAGCAGATAACGATTTCGTCTATCTTGTTCTCCGAGGTCAGCTTGGTTCTGTCTATTGCGTTGCATTATTCAACTTTTCAGGCCGAGCGGACCAGTGCCACTACAACTGACAAGTCCAGCTCTTAGTTTGGTGAGAAAGTTCTATAGCACAGCTGTCAGAGTCCCATGCAACCTTAATTGATGCAACATTCGTTATAATCCGCACGAGCGGGAATACGGCCTAACCCAGATTACTGAAGTGCCTAGCCGCTCGAAATAGATTAAACTAAGGCCCAGCAACGAGCGTTCTCGCCGCCATAACCAATAATTCAATTCCTTGAATTACGTTTTATCGAGTAAATTAGTGGCAAAATTTTCAGTCGACACTCACCTCTTTCGCGAGCTTGGAGAAATGCTCGTTGGCCGAGATTCGACTGCGCTTGTTGAGCTGATCAAGAATTCGTACGACGCGGACGCCACCGAAGTAACCATCTACGGTGAAAATCTTGGAAGTGCGACACGTGGCCGGATTCTAATTTCAGATAATGGTTTGGGGATGACCCTGGAGACGTTTGAAAAAGGCTTTCTTACAATCGCCTCTCGAATCAAAGAAGAGGGCGACCGACGTTCACCTTACTTCGATCGGCGGTACACGGGAGCGAAAGGCGTCGGGCGACTTGCCGCGCAAAAGCTTGCGTGGAACCTTTGGCTTACTTCTTATCCGAATGTAGAGCACTATGGCAAGGATTCCGATGCAGTTGAAGCAACCATTGATTGGAGAAAAATTGACCAGTGTGAAACTCTGGATGATGATCGAATCGACACGGCGATAGTGGTTGATCCGATGCAAAATTCCGAAGACGAAGGGACGGAGATAGAATTAACGAATCTTCGCGGAAAATGGACTGCCAGTGAGCGAACCCGTGTTATTCGAGAAGTAACAACCTTCCAACCGCCTGAAGTCTTACTTGAGATCCCAGAACGAGTTTGTGACGTTAAGCTGTTATTTGATGAACCGTTGATTCGTGACGTCGGTGAAGAAGATCCAGGTTTCAGAATCAAACTTGAAGGCGAGTTTGACGTTGGCGACGAATACTGGGGAGTTGTCGCGAGCGCAGCGGATTGGATTCTGGAAATTGACTCAGACAACGACTCGAATTCGATTTCCTACCTAATGACACCAACACGGAGCTATCAAAAGAGGTTTCCAAATGCTGATCAGCATGAATTTATTTGGGAAGATCCTTTAGTCGAATACGTACCATCTTTTCACTCTAGGATCTTGATACGTGAAGGCGCCAAGGGGATCAAGAGCCAACATCGACAATGGCTGGCAAGTTCTGCCGGTGTTCGCATTTATATGGAAGGATTTCGCGTTCTTCCTTATGGAGATTCTGGTGACGATTGGCTTGAGATTGATAAGGACTATTCGCAGCGTCGCAGGACATTGCGATTCCTTAGCGATGCCGACCTTGACCTGACCAAATTTGGTGATGAGGACGATGACTTTGGTTTGACGGCACTGCGAAACTCTTCGTATTTCGGCGCTGTTTTCCTGACAAATAACGGTAGTTCCGAACTAGATATGCTCGTTAATCGAGAGGGGTTTCTTCCAACAAGCGAATTCATGAGCCTTCAAAGAATTGTCCGTGTTGGAATTGATTTGTCGGTTCGGACGCGAGCGTTCGAAAACGCAGATGAGCGTCAGCAACGCCGTGAAACAAGGAAAGAATCTAAGTCAACTGGCGCTAAGGATCCTGAGCGAATGAACATTCGGGAAGATGCCGAGACTGCCGCGAAGCATGCAGCTGAACTTGCGAAAAAGGCACGGATAGCCGCGTCAGCTGGCGATCACAAAACGGCGGAACAGTTGATAAAGAACGCTGGGCTGGAGATCGCAAAGAGCACAAGCCTCGCTGGCGAGCTCGTTACCGATCGTTCAATAATGCAAGTGCTTGCTGGCGTCGGTTTGCAAATGGCTGCCTTCGTGCATGAGATGAATGCACTATTGGGCATGGCGAGCGCAGTAGAAGCCTCCATCCAGGCAATTCGCGATTCGAGACTGCTAGACAATAGTTCGCGAAAGCGACTAGCCAAAGTAGAGCAGAACCTAGCAGACCTGAGGCGAGTCATCGAGCGTCAAGCATCATACTTGAAAGATGTTACGTCTCCAGATTCCCGCCGTCGTCGATCGCGCCAAAACTTGATGGATCGTTTCAGTGCGGCACAAAGACTGGTGCAGCGAGCTGCAGACAAACGAAAGATTGAAATCGTCAACAAAATTCCGTCTGATCTGAAATCACCTCCGGTTTTCCCAGCTGAAATTACGGTCGTGTTCTCTAACTTGTTGTCAAATGCGATCAAGGCATGCAAACGAAACGGGAAGGTTTTGGCAAAAGGCCGAGGTAAGCCCGATGGTACAGTTCTTATTACTATACAGAACACTGGAAAGAGAATAAATTTAGGAACTGCCGAGAAGTGGTTTCTGCCTTTCAAATCGACCACCATTGAAGCGGATCCTGTGTTAGGTCAGGGGATGGGGATGGGGCTTCCAATCGTTAGGAACATATTGGAAGAATATGGTGCCACGATTCACTTTTTGAAACCGACTGGCAACTTTTCAACGGCAATTGAAATTGCATTCAAATAACTATTAAGGGACGCATGAATTCTGGCCCCAAAATCGTCATTATTGATGATCACACCGAAGAATTGTCTCCATTGAACGATCTTGTCAAGGAACTAGGAGCTTCATTTTCCGAAGTTGTCTTTCCAGCAGATGTTGACGAAGGACTTCTCAAAGACGCAGATCTCGTTGTAGTCGACTTTACTCTTTCGGATTGGATCGACAACGTCGATGTCGACCAAGTTGCGTTGCGACCGCGCAATGGTGTGGCCTTAGCGTCAGTACTACGTCAACACTGCGCAAAATTGAGAGACTTCCCCCCAACGGGGTTCGCATTGATTACTGGGCAACCAGGGGAACTTGGAGCCGTCCCCAGTGAAAGACGTCCGCATGTTATTTCAAGGTTGAACAACTTTGAGTGGTTTTTCGAAAAAGGTGCAAGTGATCCAAGTGTCGCGAGCCGAAACGCTGGCCAGATAATTTCACTCGCTTCGGCAATCAAGAGTCTCCCAAATTCAGTTGGCGAGGAATTGGGGACGGTAGAATCCTTACTGGCGCACCTAGGGATTCAAACCGACAATGAGCTTTCTGAGCGATTTTCGGACTCAGTTCAGAGATGTCGTCCGCCCATCCATCATCTAGCCCAAGCGAGCCACGGACTAATTGTTCTGCGATGGCTGCTTCACAGGATTCTCCCCTACACAACGTTTCTTGTTGGCGATCTTGGTATGGCAGCTCGATTGCGTGTTGAGCCGAATTGGCTTAGTTCGGAGCTTAATTCAGATTCATCACTTCGATCCGAATTGGGTTCTTATCAGTACGACGGGCCGTTGTCAGATTTTGATGGAAGGCGTTTTTGGCGTGAGGGAATTGAACAACACCTATGGAATGTTACTGACGGGATGTCGTCCAATTCTGAAGCAATTCATGAGTACTTAGATAAACACTGTGACAGCGTAAAGAAGCTAGATCTTAAGCGACCTGTCATCACACTTGATCACAAGTTGCAAATTGAAGATGCATTCAGCGAGTCGGATGACGTCTTGCCAATCCTCTTGGACGATTGGCCCAGTTACGCTGAGCCAGCTTACATCCGCAAGGCGGAATTAGATTCGAATCAAGAAATGAATATGTTTCTTGACGACGCAAACTGAGAAAAGGAAAGCTGGAAGCAGTGGATAACTACCAAGGAATTAAGTTTTGCTATGCCGATACCAAAAAGGAAATCGCAGCAATCAAGCGGCTTACCGTTCCATTTCTGGATTCAAGTACAGCTTGGGTATTGGACAGCTGCGAAACAGACTTGACCAGTATTCAATCGAGTAAAGGCAATGTTAATTGGCAGACAGCAATTGATAACCCGATACGCACCAGAATTAGCAACGGAGAATACCGGGCTAGCGATAAAGCATCCGGCGAACAGGTCTTTGGTGAAATGTCATTTCAATGGCAGGTTCAGAATGCTGACGCATCTAAAAGACGAAACACCCACTTCATCCTTTTAGGCATTGCATCAACCAGCCTAAAAATACGAAAAGCAGATGACAATGAGGTGATTGCAAGTTGGCAATTCGAGGCCGGTGATGCAAGTTCTCCTGGAACTCATTTCCATTCGGCTGTAAATCAGTACGGGAAAGACGGGCTTTTTCCTGAGTGGTTGAAAGTCCCGCGATTTCCGGGGCTATTGCTCACACCGTTTGATGGCTTGGACTTTCTATTGGGGGAGTTGTTTCAAGTTGAGTGGAACAAGCATGTTAGCAAGGATTCTGATGCGAGAAATTCTTGGGCGAAACATCAAAAGTCCCGCTTGCAAAATTTGCTAGAATGGCAGATTGATCGAGTCAAGAATGCCGACACAACTCCTTGGAATTCCTTAAAACGTTCGAAACCTCCACTTGAGTTGTTGAATTAATGCCAAGGGTGCAGCCCCCACCATCCTGCAAAGTTTACACGCCATCGCGTCTTGCACGCGCCATGGTCGAGGTCGTAAATGAACAGAATCGTGTGCAACGCTGGCTGGAGCCGAGTTGCGGAAAAAACGCATTCATCAAAGCGATCCGTGACTTGAACATTCCTCGTGCCAAGATTGTTGGTGTCGACTTGGACGTCCGACAATCAAAACTAGATTGCCTTGGAATGGTTTCGCGTGGCGAGGACTTTTTTTCATGGTCGAAAAGACGCACAAAAAGATTTGATTGTGTTGTTGGCAACCCTCCCTATGTTGCGATCAATCGTCTTGCTCAGAAGTTGCAAAAATCCGCCACCGAAATATTAAACCTTGATGGGAGCCCGATTGGGTTGGGGGCAAATACATGGTACCCATTTCTGGTTCAGTCGATCCGGATGCTTAGAGATCAAGGAAACTTGGCTTTCGTATTGCCAGCCTCTTGCGAGTTTTCCAACTATTCCGAGATCGGACGGATCAACCTAACTTCGATGTTTGACCGAGTGGATTTCATTCGAAGCCAAAAGCCGCTGTTTGAAGACGTGTCAGACGGTTCTGTAATTCTGATTTGTCGAAACAAAGGTGGTAAATCAAGACTTTTTCGGCGACATGAAGTTGCCGATATTGATAGTGTCATTGAGCGGCTTGGAAAACTCGATTCGACCAAAGCAAAGGCTTGCCCGGTCGAACCCAAAACTTGCAAAATTGCTAATACAAAGAAGTGCTCCGAAGTCTTTGAAGTAAGGATTGGCGGTGTTACTGGCGACGCTTCTTATTTCGTGATGCCTGATTCACGTCGCAAGGAATTGGGACTTCCTGTTTCGGCAATGACGCCGGTCGTTTCGAAGGCACGTCAGATTACATTGCCGTTGCACAATCTAAAGTCATGGCAAAGTCAACGAGAAAATGACGAGCGTGTTTGGCTTTTCAGGCCTCATGGGAAATGTCTCAAGCACGAAAAGGTCGCCGCGTATCTAAAACGGACTGTTGCAAACGGGGGATGCAACAAGAAGGCATACAAAATTCAAAATCGTAGCCCTTGGTATTCCACACCCTTGCCTGAAAATGTCGACGGCTTCATCTCAGGGATGAGTTCTGCGGGACTTTGGATGTGCATGAACGAAATGCCAAACTTAGTTGCGACAAACACAATTTATGTCACGAGCTTTGTCGAAGACCTTACCAGAGCTGAAAAATATGCTTGGGCTCTGAGTTTGATGACCTCGACTGTAAATCGACAAACGAAACGATCGACAAGAACCTACGCAGATGGGCTTAGCAAACTTGAGCCGGGTGAAATCGAAGACCTTATGCTGCCAATTCCACCGAAGATTCCCAATGCGGTTTCGTTGTACCGGAAGGTTTGCAGCCTTTATTTGAACAATCAAAAACCATACGCCATCAAGATGGCAGATGATTTGGTTCTTAGATAACACTTAAAAAGCGGCTATAACTTCAATTGAACGACTTATCGGCTTATCGGCTTATCGGCTTATCTACTCCGGTCCGACACGCCGAGGTGGCGTTGCGTCTTAATATTCAACGAAACGCAGCAAGCAAATGGCCTTGATCCGTCACTGTTTGTCCAGCAACATTTCAAGGTAACTGACGGTGGTGGGTTCAGAGTTGATCGAGAGTTCTTTCGCCAACGATTCCAATATTGCTTTTGCGGAGTCGACCTGCTGCTTTGATTCGACCACCAACTCCAACTCAACAAACGTGCCGATTCCCTCTATCGTATCCAAGCAAATTTCGATGTCTTCGTCTTTCCATCGCACGGCGATGCTTTCACGTTGCTTGCGAACGAGAAGAACCGAGTGAAATCCCATACCGAACAGCATGTTGCGAAATTTTTCTTTATCTTGCGTGTTGAGTTTTATCTCAATTTCCTCTCGAATCTTGGCACGCGTGTCAAGGTTGGGGCCTTTGTAGGTTAGCGTATGCGAATCTTCCTGCGAGCGAATTCGCAATGCGATATCATTTCCGGCAAAGTCAAGTAAGGTTTGATTGAAGTACTCATCGGAGTGCTCGGAGATGCCGGTTTGAGTAGAGTCCATCACCAGCAACTGCTGGCGGATGTCGTCATGACGCGCGACGGGATACTTGAGCTCAACTTCAAACATGCTGCATTTACCGAACGAGTATTTGATTGATTTTCAGGTTTTCGAGAGTTGGCTATGTTCTACCGCATAATGTTTTCTTTAACAGTCGTCCTCGCAGTCAGCACTGCTATCTGGATTGGAATGTCGCCAATCGTGGGTGCCGACGAGTACGCTGGCAAGCAGTGGCCAGCATCAGATTTGGTTTCGATTGACCGCGTCGGTCACGAAGCGTTTGACGGTTTGCTGAAAAAGTACGTCGATGAAAACGGGATGGTCAATTACAAGGCTTGGCATGCCAGTACCGCCGACCGCACGGCATTGAAGGGCTATCTTGAACGCTTATGCCAAGCAGACGCGACGGTTCCGGCGGCTCGAGAGGTGAAATTGGCGTTCTGGATCAATGCTTACAACGCGTTGACGTTGGAGGGGATTCTGCGTGTCTACCCGACGACCAGCATTCGCAACCACACGGCGAAGTTGGTCGGCTACAACATCTGGAAGAATCTTCATCTGCAAGTCGGTAACCAGCAGGTGACGCTGGACCACATTGAGCACAAAATCCTCCGCCCGATGGGGGAGCCGCGTATTCACTTCGCCATCGTCTGCGCTTCGATTGGATGCCCACGGTTGCTGAACGAGGCTTATGTTTCTGATCGTTTAGCAGACCAGCTTAAGAGCAACAGCGTCGATTTTTTCTCACGTCCGCAGAACTTGAAAGTTGACGGCCAAGGGAATCTGAAACTTAGCCAGATCATCAAATGGTACAGCAACGATTTTGGCCGCTCAAGTCAGCAACAAATGAAGGCACTCACCCCCTACCTTCCACAATCAGCGCAAGCGGTCATCGCAGGTGGTCGATACTCGATCAAGTATCTCGACTACGACTGGAACTTAAACGCGCAGCGATAGGACGTAAAAAGCTGGCTACTGAGGAGGGCTAACCGCGATACTGATCCAATACGAGCTCTTTCGTTGTAGATTAAAGAGCCGGTTTCTGTTTTCGTAAATCGCCCAACCGAAACGATTGTTCCATCTTCGACACGAACGGATGCTGGGACTGAAGCATCAGCTCACCTTGTGGCTCTCTTCCGAAATGAGTGGAGCAGTCGGTTTGTTTGCATTCTCACTCTGGCTTCTGAGAAATGAACCGCTCCTCTCACATCGCCATCATTTCGACCTCAATCTATTACGCAGCCCGCGGCCACGGAACGATCATTGGAACTCGTAAAACCCCTACAGATCCCGATATCGAGGTCATCTAAAGGCATAGAGATTCCTTTGCTTCACGTCTGTACAACAAAAAGTCGAATAAAAGTACATCAGAGGAGGCTTCGTCGACTGCCCAGTTCCAGTGCTGCAGCAAACACGTCCATTTTAACAAGGACGCTTCAGCTTCTTGTATCTTTCATCCACCAAAAGCGACGGCAGTGCGAAGTTCGTACCAAAAATATTTCTCCTTTCCCTCGATTGCTGGACACAATCCTTGGCTTGATGCGCTAAGAGCAATGGCAATTGTGCTGGTCCTCTTTCGCCATGGTTGCCGTGTCAGTGGAGCGGGATTTGCTTCGGGCAGCTTTATTCAAAACGTATTTGCCAACGGATGGATTGGTGTCGATCTGTTTTTCGTTCTATCTGGCTACCTCATTGCCAAATCCCTGTTCTGGCGACTTGGCAAAGGTCAGCAGTTGTTCAGCTGGCGATATTTTGAAGCGCGCATTCTGAGAATTGTACCAGCATATTATGCAGTTCTTTTGCTATGTGTGATTGGCGGCTTTCCGTTCTTTAAGGTCTCAACGGAAGGACTTGGACAGACAATAATTTACCACGGCTTGTTTCTTCAGGACTATCTTGGGGCAAATATCAACGTCGTATTTTGGTCGCTGGGGGTCGAAGAAAAGTTTTACATCTTGGTGCCGTTTCTGATCATCGCGCTACTAAAAATCAAAACCGCGCGATGGCAGTTCGCGGTATGTCTGGGGATCTTATCACTTTCACCAATAGCACGATCTACAGTCTTTGCTTTGCATGAATCAACAGTAGATTATCCAACGTTTTTTACCAAACTGCGCAGTCCGTTTCACATGTCCCTTGAGGGATTCCTAGTCGGAATCATGGTTGCCCTTGGGCAAAGAAAAAAATGGATACTGCCTGTGGAAATTGCGAAACCGGTGTTGCTGTTTTGCTTTGGAGGCTTGCTGCTTTGGACTGGCTCCCATGAGTTCTTGGCATCCATCAATCTCTTTGACGCGACTTTGCAACCGCTAGTGCTGTCAGTGTTTTTTGGAGTGATGCTTAGCTGTTGCCTTAGCCTTGAAGGATCCCCGTTGCCGTGTGAACCAGTCGCAAGGGTGATCGCGAGACTCAGCTACGCACTCTACCTTGTCCACTTTCCGCTCATTCCGTTGGCATTCGCACTTACTGCGTATGGTGGCGGAGCTGCGTTTTGGTGTTTCTATTTCTTGTTTTCTATCCTCGGGGCCATGGCTCTACACTTTACGGTGGAAAAACCATTTCTGAAACTGAAAGATAGGTCAGGCCTTCGGGCAGACCTCAGCTCTTTAAAAACTGCAAAAGTACAATGATTGAAATATTTAAAGAACACGTTAGCAACATTTGGTTTCTCTGCGCTGCAGCGTTGATTTTTATTCCGTTGGAGAACTTCTTTCCTCGCCACAAAGAGCAAAAACAACTGCGCAAGCACCTGCTCTTGGATGTCGTTTACGCGTTGGTGGGAGGCCTCCTGACAGTACTGGTCGCTATCACGTTTATTGTTTTTGTACTTTCACTACTTGATGGGTTCGTACCCAACGGGGTTAAGGACTTTGTTCATACGCTGCCGATTTGGCTTCAGGTCATTATGGTGGTCATTTGCGGCGATCTATATTATTACTGGGCTCATCGAGCGTTTCACATGATCCCCTTCCTGTGGCGTTTTCATGCGATCCATCACTCAGTCGAAGACCTCGATTGGGTCGCGGCCCACCGCACCCACCCGATCGACACCGGATTAACAAACTCTGGTTTTATAATTGTTGCCCTTCTATTCAACGTACATCCGGCTGCGTTGGCGATCCATGGTTTGCAGTTTACCTGGCACTCCCTTTTAAAGCACTCGAATGTCAACGTTTCGTGGGGACCACTTCGTTGGCTCTACGTAACGCCGACCTTCCACCACTGGCATCATGGCAACACCCAAGAAGCATGGGACAAGAACTTTGCCGCACAGTTCCCAGTCTGGGACATTTTGTTCGGCACTGCAATCATGAAAGAAACAGAGAATCCAGAGAAGTACGGTGTAGATGATCCCGTGCCATACAACTTCCTTGGGCAGCTCACCTACCCGTTTCAGCGCGGAGGCGACGCTTCGACTACGACAGAACAGCAGCTCGAATAGAACCACTCATTTCGCGAGAGGGCCAAAGATAAAAACAGTCAGGCCGAAGATGCTCCGAGCAAATCGCATGCTGCTTGGCAAAAGTTCTGGCTTCAACCAGAAATTGACAATTAGAACATGACCGAATACTGACCACAGATTAGTGCAAAGAAAGAACGGATTAGCTAGGCATTGCAGGCGACTAACATGTCAACAAGAGGATAGGTAGGCCTCTATTTGCTAACCCAATTTGCGAGAAACGGTAACAAGCAGGAAGCCAAGAACTCGATTTTCCCTTGCTCAATTCAATCGCACGGCGGAATGTGATTCCGATTTTAGCTGACCACAGGCGGCCATGATGTCTTGGCCGCGTGTCGCACGCACCGGGGAAGAGTATCCGTGCTGATGCAGATGGCGGGCAAACGCTGCGATCGTCTGTTCGTCCGAACATTCGTATTGCGTTCTCGGCCACGGGTTAAACGGGATCAGGTTGATCTTGGATGGGATGTCGGAAAGTAA
Organism: uncultured Pirellulaceae bacterium; assembly: GCA_938003615.1. GTDB lineage: Bacteria > Planctomycetota > Planctomycetia > Pirellulales > Pirellulaceae > Mariniblastus. The sequence goes on from CALKXO010000297.1 coordinate 14,300, forward strand.
CCGAATGAGTTCCTGCGCATCTTCCATCGAATCGTTGACGCCTTTGAGCATCACGTATTCAAATGTGATCCGCCGCGCATTGGACAGCCCCGTATACTGCCGGCACGCGTCAAGCAATTCGCGCAGAGGATACTTGCGATTGATTGGTACTAGGACATCGCGCAATTCATCACGCACCGCGTGCAGCGAAATGGCGAGGGCCACTTTCAGCTCGTCGCCGGTGCGGGCAATTCCGGGAACCACTCCCGATGTCGACAATGTGATTCGACGGCGCGAAAACCCTAAACCATCGTCACTAAGCGCGATCAGCAACGCCTGTTTGACGTTTTCGAAGTTCAACAATGGCTCGCCCATGCCCATCATCACGATGTTGGAAACCTTACGACCCGTTGAAGGGAACTCGCCTTCAACTTCCGTGGCGTCGCCCGAGTAGTCCGCCAAGCGATCGCGCGCGACCATGATCTGGGCCAGTATCTCACCGGGCGTCAGGTTCTTCATCATCGGCTGAGTGCCGGTGTAGCAAAAGCTGCAATTGAAAGAGCAACCGACTTGGCTGCTGACGCACAGTGTGCCGCGATCGGATTCGGGAATGTAGACGGTTTCTACTTCGACTGCCGGGCCATCGGGTTGAGGAAAACGCAACAACCACTTGCGCGTACCGTCAATTGAAATCTGTTCGGTGACGATTTCTGGGCGGTCGAGCGTGAAGTCTTTCTGCAGAGCGTGTTGCAAGTCTTTGCCAAGGGAGGCCATTTGCGAAAACTGTGTTGCCCCGCGAATGTAGATCCCGTGAAAGATTTGCTTCGTGCGCTGCGCCAGTTGTTTTTCTGGAACGCCAATCGAAGCCAGCACGTCCCGCAGTTGTTGCTGCGATGCGCCAATCAGGTTTTGGCTATTGAGTGTCATGATACCAGCACGCCTTTTAATTTTTTGGCCGCCGACACTGGGTTGTCTGCTGCTGACACAGCCGCCGACACCGCGGCGCGGCTCAAGCCAGTCTTTACGACATCCCCAACGTTGTCGCCGTTGATACCGCCGATAGCAAACGCAGGCAATTTGATTTCGTTGGCGACTTCGGAAACAAGTTCAAGTCCGACATGAGAGTCGAAAGCCTTAGTCGTAGAAGGAAACACGGGGCCAACGCCGATATAGTTCGCGCCATCAATCACGGCTTGGCGGGCCTGCTCAATCGTGTGCGTGGAAACGCCGATCAGCTTACTGGCGCCGACCAGTCGCCGACCATCAGCGACGCTGATGTCGTCTTGGCCAAGGTGAACACCGTCAGCATCGGTTGCGACGGCAAGGTCCGCACGGTCGTTCATGATCCAACGTGTCGAAGTCGGACGAGTCAATTCGGTGAGGCGTTTCCCGATCGTGACATGCTCCCTGTCGGAGAGCGTTTTGTCGCGGAACTGAAGCAGGTCGACTCCAGCATCGATCAGAGCTTCGATGGTCTTTCCAAACTGCTCTGGCGACTGTCTCCAGTGTGTGCCGTCGATCAGCACATATAGGCGCGCGTCTTTAAGTGACTGCAGACTCAAACGCGTCAGCATGATCGCTTTTTCCAGCGTGTAGCTGCGATAGCGTAGCTGTTCAACGTTTTTGGAAACGCTGGCATCGATTGTTTTTGTGAATTCCTCAATCGCCCGCAGCGATTGCTGGACACGGGTCAGGTTGGCTTTGAGGATTTCTTGATCGGATGCGCGTTGGTATTCGGATTTGGTTTGTAGGTTTCTTCCGACATCGCCTTCGCTGTCGCGGGCAAATATTTGGGACGAAAGGTCCAGCGGTGTCATGGCCTCAGCCAGATCGTGCCGTAGTTGTTTAAGCTGTTTGGACAGAAATGCATCGCCCAAAACCATGCGGACATAGTCCTCCACGACCCGCAATCCTTCACCAGTCCGATTATTGGCGGCGTCCAGAATCCGAAAAATGGAATTTTTTTCCTCTTCCTGCGGCATGTTGGGAGACCTTAAACAGGCTTTTGAATGACAGTTTGACAGTGTTTCTTGAAAGCGGCGCCGAACGGTTCGGTAAGTGATATGAAGTCGATGAGGCCATGAGCACTACGACTCCCAGTGTTATATCCGGGGTTCAAGGACTCGTAGGCTCATCCACCGCGGTTTCTCTTAAAGATTCGCTACAAAATAGATTCACTATAGAAAAAGTGCTCCAAGCGTTGCTTGGTAGGGACCAGTTTATCGAAAAAGCGGGCTCTTATTGTAGGCTAACATTGCGATTGACGGGAAAACGCGGGCCATTGATAATTTGAGCTTGGGTTTCTGCGGCAAACGAGACTTTTCATCCGGCCGAAACCTATTTCAGGTGGTATTTTTTCGCATGGATGTGGGAGATTCTGATGAACTGGGGCTCAATTGCACTTTGCTGCTGGCCCGGCCTTCCGGGGCTGTGGTATCGAGGCCGCTGGTCTTCATTGATGGTGGCGATCGGTTTTTCGCTTCTACTCAATTTGGCAATCATTTCTAGCTTCATTTGGACCGAAGTCTTTTTTGATAGAGGCTTTTCTGCGGTTGCTTGGCCGATACTGTTAATGTTCTGGACTGTGACAGCATGGTTGGCGTTTCAGAATCTGCCTGACGTGATGTCAGTGAAAACTCTAACACAACAAACGATTTTCGAGCATCCCGACACCTTGTTTATTGACGCCAGAAGCGAATACTTAAAGGGACATTGGCAACAGGCCGAAGCGCTGTTGTTGAAGAGACTGTTACAGACGCCGCGCGACATCGAAGCACGTTTGATGTTGGCGACTTTGTACCGGCACACTCGACAATTCGACAATGCTTGGGCTCAACTGGATTCGATCGGTGATTTCGACGAATCCGCCACTTGGCAACCGGAACTCCTACGGGAGCGAAAGTTGCTGGAGTTGGTGATCGAACACGAGCGTTCTCCGGTTGAACAAGATATGTTTGAGCGACCGACTAACAACGACGGAATCGTAAAAGTTATCAAACGAAGTCGACCAACAAAGATTATTCAGGGCAGTTAATTTTGCTGCTCTATTTATTGATAGGGTTTATTAGAGGACATCTGAATGTACGAACGGTTTACTGACCGAGCCCGAAAGGTAATGCAGCTGGCCAATCAAGAGGCTCAGCGTTTCAACCATGAATATATCGGCACCGAGCACATGTTGCTGGGGCTGGTGAAAGAAGGTACTGGCGTCGCTGCAAACGTCCTCAAGAATCTAGACGTCGATCTGCGCAAGATTCGTTTAGAAGTTGAGAAGTTGGTTCAAAGTGGTCCGGAAATGATCACGATGGGCAAGCTACCTCAGACACCACGAGCCAAGAAAGTCATCGAGTATTCGATGGAAGAGGCACGTAATCTAGCGCACAATTTCGTTGGAACCGAACACATTCTGCTGGGATTGTTGCGGGAGCAGGAAGGTGTTGCTGCTCAAGTGCTGATGAATCTCGGCATGAAACTCGAAGACGTCCGTGAAGAAGTCCTGAATCTGTTGGGCAATGGGCTCGACGGTGGCGAAGGCTCTGAACGCGGCGGACGCGAAGGCGCTGGCGTTGGTGGAGGCGAGGCATCTTCTGGTAAATCTGGCAAATCAAAAACACCCGCCTTAGACAGCTTTGGTCGCGACCTGACCGAACTGGCCAAGCAAGGGAAATTGGACCCGGTTATCGGGCGCGCCAAAGAAATCGAGCGCGCCATTCAGGTGCTCTGCCGCCGAACCAAGAACAACCCTGTTCTTCTTGGTGAAGCGGGGGTTGGAAAAACAGCGATCGTCGAAGGGTTTGCTCAACTGGTCGTCTCCGGCGAAGTGCCTGAGATCCTGTCCGAGAAAAGAATCGTCGTTCTCGACCTAGCGATGATGGTTGCAGGTACAAAATACCGCGGTCAATTCGAAGAACGTATCAAAGCTGTCATGAACGAAGTGCGTCGTGCCAAAAACACGATTCTGTTCATCGACGAGCTGCATACGCTCGTTGGTGCCGGTGGCGCCGAAGGTGCGATCGACGCGGCGAACGTTCTTAAGCCAGCGCTTGCTCGTGGCGAGATCCAGTGCATTGGTGCGACGACGTTGGACGAGTATCGTAAATACATCGAAAAAGATAACGCGCTCGCACGTCGCTTTCAGGAAATTATCGTCGATCCAACGTCGCAGGACGAAACGGTCGAGATTCTCAAAGGGCTTCGCAAGCGTTACGAGGAACACCATCGCGTTCAGATCACCGACGACGCAGTGGTTGCCGCCGTCGATCTGTCCAGCCGATACATCACGGGGCGTTGCTTGCCTGATAAAGCGATCGATGTGATCGATGAAGCCGGTGCGCGCGTTCGGTTGCGTACGATGACTCGTCCGCCAGATCTCAAAGAAATTGACGAAGACATCGAACGCCTGAACAAGGAAAAAGAGGACGCGGTTGCCAATCAAGATTTTGAGAAAGCTGCTTCCTTACGCGATCAGGCCGATAAACTTCGCAAGAAGAAGGATCAGATCAAGAAGGAATGGCGAGAGAAGTCTCAACAAACCGATGGCGTGGTCGATGAAGAGGTCATTGCTGAAGTCATCTCAAAGATGACTGGCGTTCCACTGACTCGTCTTTCGACCGAAGATTCGTTACGTCTCATGAAGATGGAAGACGAGCTTCATAAGACCGTCGTCAGCCAAGATGCTGCCGTTAAGTCGATCTCCAAGGCTGTTCGTCGTAGTCGCAGTGGTCTGAAAGATCCACGACGTCCGATCGGCTGTTTCATGTTCGCCGGACCAACGGGGGTTGGTAAGACGTTGTTGGCCAAAGCCCTTGCCGAATTCATGTTCGGTGATGAAGAAGCGCTCGTCACAATCGACATGTCAGAATACATGGAGAAGCACAACCTGTCTCGTTTGATCGGTGCCCCTCCGGGATACGTTGGCTACGAAGAAGGTGGTCAACTGACAGAGAAGATTCGTCGTCGCCCGTACAGCGTGGTGCTGTTGGATGAGATCGAGAAAGCTCACCCGGATATTTTCAACACATTGTTGCAGGTGATGGAAGAGGGCCGTTTGACCGATTCCTTCGGTCGAAACATCGACTTCCGCAACGTCATTTTGATCATGACTACCAATGTTGGTGCTCATCAGATCAAAAACGAATCTGGAATGGGACTGCCGGGCGCCGGTGACGATCAGTCGTTTGAAAACATGAAAGAACGTGTGTTCGGCGAGATCGAAAAAGCGTTCCGTCCGGAATTCTTGAATCGTCTTTCAGAAGAGCCCGTTATTTTCCGCCACTTGGAAAAAGCGGACCTCAAAATTGTTGTCGACTTCGAACTTTCCAAAATTCGCAAGCGTTTGGGAGAGATGGGTTTCGACCTCGACCTGACTGCCGACGCAAAAGAGTACCTAATCAAGAAAGGTACGAACCTCGACTATGGTGCTCGTCCATTGCGTCGCGCCCTAGAGAACTTCGTTGAAGATCCGTTGTCTGAAGAACTGCTCAAAGGGACATTCGAGGGCATGAACAAAATCGAAGTTATTGGCGTACGCGATGATGATGGCAAGCTAACGCAGTTGAAGTTCAACAGCGAGTTCATCGAACCTCCAGAGCCGTCGGCCGAAGAGGAAGCCGTTGGCGTCGGAGCTGGCGAAGGTGACGACGCTGGCGGTGGCGACGACGCGGCTGGTGCAGAAGACTAAACAATTCGACGCAGCCGAACTCGCAAGAGTTTGGAAGCCGTAGAGTAAACCGACGACCGAAACTCGCCATTGAGTTTCGGTCGTTTTTTATGGCGTCAAGCGTGACGCTTTCCTTCCATCGTCCTATCTGGCGTCAATGAATCAAACTTCCGCTAGTTCCAGATCCGACAACAAGGCTCCTCCTGCCGACGCTGTTTCTGAAGAACCGCTGGTTCAGGTTTCAAGTTCATGGAAAACCGTGCTTGACCTCATGCAGGCTGACGCGAAAGACTCGTTGGAGGTTTACCCGTTTTTGCTCACGGTCGTGATTCCTGTATTCAACGAAAGGGATACTGTCGCGCAAGTTGTGACGAAGGTTGCGGCAATCCCTGTTTCCTGCCAGATTATTATCGTGGACGATGGGAGTACAGACGGGACACGTGAGATTCTTGAAAGGATTGATGATGTTGAGCTTCTTTTGCACGAGACAAATCGCGGAAAAGGTGCAGCCTTAAGAGCCGGATTTGCCAAAGCGCAAGGACGTTTTTTGGTGATCCAAGACGCCGATTTGGAATACGACCCGTGCGATATCGCGGCATTGCTGGAGCCGCTGTTGCGAGACGAGGCCGATGTGGTCTATGGTTCCCGTCTTCTTCGGCGCAGCGAGCATGACCAAAAGTGGCTGCACCAATTACATCGACAAGCAAACCGCTGCCTAACGTTTGGTTCAAATCTGTTTACAGGGCTGAAACTGACCGATATGGAAACCTGCTACAAAGCCATGAGGCTCGAAACGCTAAAGGAGATCAATATTTGTCAAAATCGCTTCGGTGTTGAGCCTGAGCTTACTGCGAAGCTGGCTCGTCGTGGCGCCCGATTTTTAGAAGTGCCGATCAGCTATGATGGAAGAAGTTTTAGCGCGGGCAAGAAAGTCGGCGTGAGAGACCTGTTCAATGCAATTTGGTGCATTGCCCGATATGGAATAAGTGATTGATGAAGATATCGCCCGATATGAATGGAGTGATTGATGAAGAGCAAATTTATGACCGCCTGCCGAATGGTCTTCGTCGTGTTGGTGTTGGCGCTAACGGCGGGTGTGATTCCAGGAATCGGCAGGAGTTTGTACGCACAACGCTCGGTTGAGCTTACGCTTTTGAGTGATTCGAAATCATCGTCGCTTGATCATCAGCAGTGGATGCAGGCGATGTCCGAAGTCGGAGCTGATCGAATCAGAGTTCAGACGGCGGTGCGTCCCAAGCCCGAAGTGACCGAAAGCGAATTGGGCGGCCAAGCGATTGTTCAGGTCAAGGCGGTGATTGCTAACGGAAGGATCAAGTTTCCAGGCAAGTCTTTTGCGCGATCTGATAGGTCCGGCGTGAGGAAGTTTCTCTCGCGCTTGCGCGACGATGGAATGAAAACGACGCTTGCCAAGAAAAAAGCATTTGGGCTAACGTCGGAGCAACTGGTTGAAGTGCATCGGCAACTGGCGACTTCGATCGATAGCCAAACCAAAGGAGTGAACTCCGCATCTCTGGTCGCAGATTTGCTGAACGCATTGCCGATGCGTTATGAAATGTCAGACGCCGCGAAAGAGCGACTGGATGGTCAGGAAGAGGTTAGGATTAAGCTCCGTGGTCTGTCGGCAGGGACAGCATTGTCCATTCTACTTCGGCAGCACGAGCTTGTTTTCCATCCGCAGTCGAAGCAGGGCAGTGGTGTGGTGTTGAAGGTGGTTCGAAAAGAGGATGCCAAAGAGTTTTGGCCGCCGGGTTGGCCGATGGAAGAAGCGCCGGTTAACGCATTTCCCAAATTGTTTCAGCGCATCCCGCTGCAAGTCAATCAGACGCCCTTGGCGAGCGTGCTGACTGCGATTGAGCGCCGGTTGGAGCTGCCGTTCTTAGTTGACCCGGGAGCTACCAAAGACAAGGATGACAACGCGGTTGATTTGTCAACAACGATGGTGTCCTACAACAAGGCCAAGACCAGTTACTCATTGGCGCTGAGCAAGTTGTTACTGCAGGCCAAGCCACGATTACGTCACGAAATCCGTCAAGACGAAAACGGAACTCGGTTTCTTTGGGTCACCCGACAGTAGCGGAATCCCAACGCGATTGGAGCTTGCATGAGAGCTGCGATAGAACGCTAACGCTTGACACGATTGCCGGTGCGTTGAGCGGTATTGGGGCCAAGCTCAACCGACATGCTTAATGATGCTCCAGGCAGCAGAATCCACTGGCCATTTTCAAAACGGTTATCGACTTCAGCCCGCACGCGAAAACGTTTGCCCACGCCCTCGAGTTCCAGTGGACCAGTGACGACCTGTCCCAAGAACTCGACTTCTTCGCCGCCAGCTTGTTTGAGTGTGACGGTGACGCGCTGTCCTTTTACATCCGAGGGTTTACATGTTTCTGACGACACGGTCCCTTCGACCCATAGTTTGTCCATGCGAACAAAACGGACTACGTTTTCACCTTTTTGGACGTATTCCATTGGGTGTTTGAGGATTTCAAGCACATTACCGTCAAACGGCGTCGAGATTCGCATTTTGCCGATAATGAATTCAATTTGCTTAAGATTGACCTCTTCCAGTTTCGCTAAACCGGCCGCTTCTCGACGTTGGTCCATTGCGTCTTTGACTTCCGCATAAGACGCCTCCATCGAGTACTTGGCGCGACGGACCTCATGTGCCGACTTGGATCCTTTTCTCCCGAGCCGAACAGCACTTTCGTACTCTTCTTTGGCCAATCTGTATTTTTTGACGGCGACATTGTATCCCGATTTACTGGCGGCTTTGTCGCGCTGAATGTCCAACTTGATGTTCGCCCGTTCGGCTTCGATTTCCAATCGCGAGGCATCAATCTTTCCTATGATTTTTCCGGCGGGAACGGCATCGCCTTCCTTGACATTCAACTCGCCCAACAGGCCTTCTTCTTCGGCTGGAATCATGATGTCCTGCATCAGTTTGACATTACAGATGTCGATGAACAGTTCCCGACCATTGCCGGAAGAGGTTGATCCAATGGTGGAAGGGCCGGAAGGAGATTCGTCGGCCTTTCTACTAGAGCCAAATCTACTAGAGCCAAATCCACTAGAGCCAAACGCATCACCTGACCTCAGATTGGTGGTCGGTTTGCTCGATGAGGTCTTTCTTTTGGATGGCCGCGGAAGCGCGAAGCCTGAGCCACCGAAGCCGGCATCTGGCTTAGAACCTGAACCGTTGCCGAGTTGGGGCTGGTCTAGCTTCGGCATCGTGCGCGGCAATGAGTACTTTGGCTTAGCTTCGATGCCTGAGGGTGTATTGGCTTTCGGCAATTCAGGAGAGAATCCCTGCCCAAAGCCTATTGATCCTAAAGCCATTGCCGCAGCGACAGAGAATGTCGCGCTGACAAAAGATTTGCGATACGAAGCGTAGTACATGCGTGAACCTGAATTGAAATTTTTGTTGGGGCAACCGCGATAGAGTAGAAAATCGGCAATATCGGATCTAAATATTTAATCCGATTATATTCTCCGAATATTGTCTGAACCGCCGAAAAGCATTTTACGCTAGCGAGAGGAGGTGGGGTAGGCTTTGAGATTGTCCAACTGCGGTTGCCGCTGCAGCAATGCGATATACTGCTGGAGTTAGTTGCACAGGAGAGTGCGCGAAGTAGTCCACAGAAGCACAAAAAAAGGGTGCATCCAAAGGAATTT
>CALKXO010000298.1 GCA_938003615.1 uncultured Pirellulaceae bacterium
TCCGGCGATTGGGCTACTAACGCCCACATTTGAGCTGACACAAACCGCGTTGGACATGGAACGTAATCAATCTCCAGTGTCCGGCGCGGTGACCGAATACGACGAAATTTTCGAAATCGCGTTCACGTCGATGGTGGAATCGGTCGTCGCTTCCACCGATCAATACGAATCATACCTGAATGAGACGGGGCGACCGGAGAAAGAGGTCGTCGCCCAGAAGGAAAGCGTGCTGTTTGATTGCATCGAAATGCTGACGGAGTCGATGCTGATCCTCTGGCTCAAGCACAGCCAAACGCTGCGGTTGAGTGTGATGGAGAAGGTCCACAAAAAAGCGGCGATGGCCGAACTGGTTCAATTCATCACCGAGTATGGTGGCGACTTGTTTACTCAGAACTTTTTGCACGTGGGTAATATCCGAGCGATCCTTCATCAAGGGGCCGCCGATTGGCTGACGCAAGTCCAAGAGTCTCATGCCCCACCGGACATCGCTCTGTTTCGCGATCTTGGAAACAAATTGCCTGTCAAGAAAGCCGTGCGACACCTGACGCTTGTCCTCGAAGGCGTTTTAGAGAATTTCAATGAATATCGAGACTACAACACAACAACGACCCAGTCCGACGACGGTGCGCTGCTGTTTATGTTCTTTGAATTCCTGATTCTTCGCAGTCGCTACGATCGAGTTTGCTGGAACCTTAACCCCGTCGTGTGGGCGCACCGCATCCTCGTCCGCCGCCAGCAAAGTACCGTTGCACGAATGTGGCGTAAGTCCCTAAAAGTGCGTGTCGGCTCAGAGGCTGAACGATACGTGGAATCACTCAACGAGTTGCGGAGGGAGTACTCGATTCAAATGAATTCGATCGGCCGTAGAATTGAAGGCCGTTTCGGATCGGAGATGCAAATTGATCGCCTGACGGCGCTCGTGAAACCTGCGATGGCTGAAGAGGGCTCGGCAGAGAAAGCATTTCACCTGCTGAAACAGGAGGCTCAAACCTTCTCTCGAACCACGATCGGGGTGGGCGTCGATCTGCCCGCGTGGCTGGCGTCCTTGGAGAATGAGGTCCAACAGCGGTTGCTGCCGGTGCGACTTAGGACACACCAAGCATCGCAGCACTGGGGGCAGAAGCGCGTGTTACCCATCGCCAATTTGCGTGAGCAATTGGAAGAGTTGCCCCGCCGCAATCCCGAAGGGTGACCGGGACGGTGCCGATAAATTTGTCCCGCGTAGACACGCGTCAACGCGCGTCGCGGGACAAAACCAAAAACCTCGCAAAGCGATTGCCTTACCGAGGCGTGGTTCGCGAGGCGTGGTTCGATGTTTATCCTTCAAACTACGTTTCGGCAGACGCTAAACTAGGACCAAGCTCTCCAGCAACAGGCGGAGCTTACGTAGCTCTCCGTCGTGATCGATCTCCGGATCGTCCGAAGGTTGAATATCGACGCACAACGCACGCTGGTAGTTGACGGCACGTAACTGGCTGATGATGCGACCGTAATCGACAACACCTTGACCAACACGAACTTGTAATTTGTCGCCGGTCGAATCACGCAAATAGACGTTGTGAACGTACTGCATCAATTTGTCGTAAGACGTTGTTTCAGGATTACCCAACATGTAGTGGCTGGGGTCGAGCGATAAACCGAGTCCTTTGACGTGCCCGCAGATGACGCTGACGGTGTCCGGGTCGGCCGACAGATTACCTGCGCGCGTGCGCATTGCGACTCGCACTCCATGCTTCTCCGCGATCTTGACTAGACTTTTATAACGCTCAACCTCTTCGTTGAACGGAGTGCCTTGCTCACCCGATTCAACGGACAAAGTCACGATCTTGGCCGCTTTGGCCAGTTCGCAACATTTGGTAAACGTTTCCAAATATGCCTCACCAGCGCTGTCAATGTCGAGGCTCAACCCCGTCACCACCAGCCGCCTCGTTTCCAAGCAGATATCCAACGCTTTCTTAAAATCGCCAACAATCTCGGACGGCTTCAGATGATTGCTGGCCTCGCTGACATGGATGTCGATGTGGGAAAATTCAAGATGGGCAAGTTTTTCGATGGCTTGATCAAGAGGCAGATCGGGATAGCATTGCGTAGTTGCAGCGACGAACACACGCAGTCTCCTAGGGTATTGTAGATTTGTTTATTGGGTGACGGGCCAATCCTACCTTTTTGGGTCAAATGTCCGGTCCCAGTACACTTCCCTGAAGCTTAAGGATTGGCCCCGTTTCTGACAACACCAGTGTTAAAAGAAGAAGGATGGATAACTGGCAAGAATCAGCCCCATCGGTCAGACTTTACGGGGCTGTGCGGTTCAATTTTAAATAACCAAAGTGCAGCTCTCAAAAAATCCCCCTTCAATCGAGTGACAGAATGAATCATCGACTCCCTTTTTTAGCCGCCGTGGCTTGGACTAGCGTCTTCATTTTCTGCTTGATGCCCGAAAAAAATTCTAGCTTACTCGCTCAGACTCCAGCAGTTGCCGAAGCGTCTGAAGATAAAGCGTCTGAAGACGCAAAACAAAGTGCCGACGCCGATACCAAACCCGACGTATCGCGGGAGCTGATCAAAAAGCTTGAGCATGCCCTGACAGAGACAACGTGGACGGGTCAGTTCACGATCGAGGGTGGCGACGGGCCGCCTCGCCCAGAGAGCTATGTCATTCGAGACGTCTCTCACGAGGGCGGAAACAACTGGGTAATCAACGCACAAATCACTTACGGCGCGCGATATTTCCTTCCCTGTGCCAGTGCAAGTGCGCTGGGCAGGACGGACTCCAGTGATCACTTTGGATTCTGTAACGATTCCTCCACTGGGCACGTTTGATGCGCGCGTCCTGATGAGAAGAGGAGCTTATGCCGGCACTTGGCGGCATGGCAAGAAAGGCGGCCATCTGTTCGGCAAATACCGCAAGACCGAAACTTCCAAAGAGAGCGACAGAGAATAACCGGGATCGCGAAAAATCGCTCGCCCGACGATCCTTATTTTTGGCCGTTAGCAAAAACGGCTTCGGCTTTCCAGAATTTCAACACGTTGCCCAACCGGTTGAATTCTGCGCGAGACGTTTCGAGTTTCTCCACAAGCGGTCGCCGCAGGTCTTTGAGTCGTCCCGTTTCTTTTTGCAATTCGGCAAGCCGCGCCTTGGTGACGGCAGCGGCTCCATCCCAAGCAACGATTTGATTGTTCAAAACGGTCATGCGGTTATCTAGCTCCGTCACCAATCTCTCCTCCGCCTTTAGCTGTTGTCGCTGTAACTTCAACGCTTCGGCGTCCTCTTGAGCCTTTGACGAAGCAACGTCACTGTCGTCTGTATCACTATCCCCGTCACCAGAAATTCCTGTCTCACTTTTGGCCAGTTCCTGATTCAGTTTCTTCAGCTTCGATCTAGCGTCTTGCGTGGTTTTCTTCGCCGATTCGATTTCCGTTTTGGCGTCGTCGATGTTCTTTTTTGTATCTGCAAATCTGTTCTGCATGTCGCTGACTTCGGCCGTCATCTGATCAAGCATTGTGTCATGATTTTTCAGTTTCCGATGGTCTGCATCGACGTTCTGCCGCGCCGTGACCAACTGTTGATTCACGTCGATAATACGTTCTGAAATCGGAGGTGGGTTGATGTTTATCTTCCCAACTGAAATAGGACTTCCACGATCCCAAACCAGCACTTCCCCTTGAAAATTACCGGCAACGACACGATCAGCGCTGGCACAATACGCCAATCCCATACCCATGTCGCCCAGCCCGTTGAACGTTTGCAATTGCTTTCCGTCCTGCTGCCAGAGCTTTACATTCTTGTTGCGTCCAGTCGTCAGCAAGTTGCCGCCCGGAAGAAAGCAGATCTCTGTGACTCCTTTGCCATCTGCCCCCCACGTTTTTATTTGCTTCCCTTTTCTCATCTCCCAAATCCGTACCGATTTGTCTTTACTGGTCGAAGCGAGGATCTTACCGTCGATCCGCCACGCAATCGAAGTGACCATCGCCTTGTGGCCGGTCAGATCAAAGTTCTCGTTTCCCGTCTGAGCATCTGAGACAATCAGCCCGCCATTACGGTCACCGGATGCTAGCTCCTTTCCATCGGGCGAGAACTCGATTGCCGTAATCCAGTCCGTATGTTTATTCAACTCGTACAATAGCGCTCCATCTGCTGTTGAGTAAACCCGCACGACTTTCTTGGGGCCGCCGATTGCCACCAAAGAGTGATCCGACGTAATATCGCAAGCGAGCACAGAATCCAATTCATCGCCAATGGTCTGAACGACCTCTCCTTTGGCAACGTCCCACACCAATACAATTCCAGAATCACCAGCAACACCACCGCCAATCAGCAGGATCGATCCATTGCGACTGAACCGTAACACTTCGGGGATGCCTTTTGTAAAGGGGATCACACCTTTAAGCGCTAACGTCTCAGTATCAAACAGGACGACTTGTTTTGGCGCAGTTATGGCGACGATGGGCGACCACGGGTTGACCGCGATCGCACGAACTGGAGATTTGCGTTTCGTCCACATCACGGGTTCCAACGACAATTTTGGCAGCGCGGGAGCCACGTCAGGACGCGCGTTGAGGTTTGCGGAGACTTTCGTCAGGTCAACTTTAGGTTTGCGTTTTTTTACTTTGCTGTCAGCGTTCTCTAGCGCACCTTGGTCAATCCAGTCACGCAGCAGCTTGATTTCCGCCTTCGGAATTTTTCCACCGCTAGGCGGCATTGCCGGGCTGTCGTCGTGATTCACCAAGCGAAAGAGATAACTGTCATCGGCCGCCCCGGCTTCGATGACCGCACCACTGCCGCCACCCTGCATCAACGCTACGAAATTGACAACGTCTAGGTCCGCTTCGGTGCGATCCCCGCTGTGGCAGCTGGAACAGCGCCGTTTCAGCAGTGCAAGAACTTGGTCGTCGTAGGTGACTTTGGCATTCTTTCTAACGCCACTGTCATCAGCCTGAAGCGCATTGCTTACGCCCACGACCAACAGGGCGCATAGCGAAGCGACCAATATCAAAGATCGGAGAGAGAGCATCGGCGAAATGTGGTGGACTGCCATCGTTGTCAGGTCAGGAGGTGCTGTCGGCTAATGGTTGAACAAAAACTCGCTGGAATTTAGCAGTGCCCAAAAAACATCTTCGAGCATCTTTCTTTTCAGTTTCAAATCTTCGGTGTCTTCAAAAAGCGCCGTTATTTCAGCAACTTCCGTTGGCTCCGGTTGCCGCCCCAACGTCCTTATATAAAGGCGTTCGATTATTTCTTCGTCGTTGAAATTTTCAGCCTGCCATTTGCCAATCACGTTCCCCTGCCGAATTTTTTTCTCGACAGTATCACCGTTGATCAGATGCAATGCCTGTGAAAGATTCGGTTCTTTCTTGACCTCGCACGAGCAAACAGTCGCGCGTTTGCTGCGGCCGAACGTCTGCAGGAAATAATTCGTCGTGTTGCCGTCGGCAATCTCGATCGCTCGTGATCCGATCGGAAGGCTCTTAAATTTGTTTTGAGTACCTGTTACTTGGGCAACCACATCGAGCAAAATTTCGGCCGGCATCCGACGCAAATAAGCATGGGAGAAATTCGTCAAATCACTTGCATTGGTTTCATTAGATTGGGTGCTCAGTTGATACGTACGCGAATTGCATATCGCGCGGACCATTTTTTTGAAGTCATAACCCGAGTCGGAAAAATTCTTGGCCAGCTCAGCCAGCAGCGGCTCGTTAACCGGTGGATTGCTGACGCGCACGTCATCGACTTCGTCAATGATTCCGCGGCCGAAGAAGTGAGCCCAAACGATGTTGGAGAGATTCCGAGCAAAGTACGGGTTATCGTTGGCCGTCAACCACTGAGCCAGCACCATCCGTCGATCTTTGCCTTTGATGTCAGCAACCGCGCCACCCAGAAATTTGGGTTGCATT
>CALKXO010000299.1 GCA_938003615.1 uncultured Pirellulaceae bacterium
CGTGACATGAAACGCATGTGGATGACATATTCGGCCCCAGAGTTTTGGCAGTATCTTGTTTCGGCAATCCCCGGCATTCAAGCGGGAAATGCAATTTGGCCACAAGCTGTGGCCAAATTGCATTCAGGGGAGCCTGCAACGCCGTTTTGGCCACAGCTTGTGGCCAAAACTGAAAGAACCGTTGGAGATCAGGGAAAAACCGACGCATCCCCCACGACAAACTCGCAAGCAATTCTAAGGCAACTGGTCGCAGAAGTCCCTTGGGGCCACCACCGGCTACTTCTCAGCAAGTTCAAGGAACCGGCCCCGCTTCTCTATTACCTCCAAGCAACTGCTCAACTTGGTTGGTCTCGGCAGATACTGCTAAACCAGATTAAAGCTGAAGCCTACGAACGATCGCAAACCGAAGACAAATCCAACAACTTCGATCTTGCACTGCCATCGCACTTTGCAGAACAAGCCCGCGAGATGATGAAGAGTCGGTACAATCTGGAATTTCTAGACATCGCCCAAGCCGTCAAGGAACGTGATCTTGAGAAGCGGCTAACCGAACACCTGCAACGCTTCATTCTCGAACTGGGCTATGGTTTCTGTTTTATCGGTCGGCAACATCGAATGTTGCTGGGCGAAAAAGACTACTACGTTGATCTGCTTTTTTATCATCGCTTCCTGAAATCACTAGTCGCATTCGATTTGAAGATCGGCGAATTCCAACCAGAACACGCTGGCAAGATGGACTTTTACCTAAACTTGCTCAATGATCACGAACGCGCAGCCGACGATCAACCATCCATTGGCATCATCCTTTGTGCAGAAAAAAGCGATATCGAAGTCGAATACGCATTAAAGACCAAAGCCAACCCCATCGGCGTTGCCGAATACCAATTGCAGCCTCAGCTTCCAGCTGAACTACAAGGCAAGCTGCCATCAGCTGAACAATTCGCTGCCGCCGTCCGCCAAGCTATCCAATAAATACCGACCGAACATCGAAAGCCCGCTGTGCCCGACCTTCGCGATACAATCACTGCTGCGATACAAGATTTTTCTTCCGGCAACCTTCGTGACTCCGCCAGCAAACTGTTAGGCACGCTGGGATACCAGAGTGATCGAACCGTTAGTTTGGGTGATTCTAAACCAGAAACCTTTCTGAAGTTCATTGCTACCAATGCAACTGCCGGCGCCTTCAATGCCGACAAAGCCCTCGCTGCCGACTGGAAGTCTGCCGACCTGCTGTTTCAGCTGACTGATCATGATCTTTCAGAACAACGTGCTTTGTTTGAAGAGCACGACATTAAGCCAGGGCTGTTGCGATCGTATCTGTTCTTTGCGATCGAACTAAAGGGTGATAACTACGCTCGTGGGAAACTGACTGATATTGCTCGCCAAATCAATCGTGTATTTCCGATGCCCGTCATGGTCATCCTCAAACATCGCGTCCAGAAACAACCTGTGATTTCCATTGCAGTCATCAACCGCCGACAAAATAAAGTTGACGCCGCCAAGGACGTACTCGGCAAAGTCACCATCATCCGCGACATCTCAATCGCCCAGCCTCATCGCGGCCATAAGGATATTCTAAATTCGTTTGCGTTAGAGACTCTCAGAGAAGAACAACGACAGCCGATTGAAAGCTTCGACGCTCTACACGCCGCTTGGGAAGAAATCTTCAATGTCGAACTGCTTAACAAACGTTTCTATCGCGAACTATCCAACTGGTACTTCTGGGCTTTAACCAAAGTCGAGTTTCCTGCCGACACGCAGCCTGTCGACGAAAAACGCCGAGCCACCGCGTTGATCCGTCTGCTGACGCGGCTCATTTTTTGTTGGTTTCTCAAAGAGAAGGGACTGATTCCGGGGAAACTGTTTAATGAGACCGACCTAGAAGCAATCCTCCAGGAGCTTCAGCCGGAATCATCCAGCTACCATCAGGCCATTTTACAGAACCTGTTCTTCGGCACGCTCAATCAGCAGATGGGCACGAATCCGAAAACCAAAAAGCCATGGCGGCAATTCGCGAAAGACGAAGGCTTCCACAAAAACAAAAAGCACTATGGCGTCGACAACCTGTTTCGTTACGAGGATCACTTCTGCGATCCTGACAGCGCCATCAGCCACTTCGCGGAAATCCCGTTCCTTAACGGTGGGTTGTTTGAATGTCTGGATCGGACTGACTCGAAAACCAAAAAGAAAATCTATGTCGATGGTTTTTCTCGCAACAAGAAGAAACGCCCTGTCGTCCCCAATGAATTGTTTTTTTTAGAAGAGCCAACCAAGGTCGACTTGTCTGGTGCCTATGGTGAACGGTCGCGCCGAAACGAAAAAGTTCGTGGACTGATCCATATTCTCAACGCCTACAAATTCACGATCGTCGAAAACACACCGATCGACCAAGAAATTGCCCTCGACCCTGAATTGTTAGGCAAGGTCTTTGAAAACTTGCTGGCGTCCTACAACGAAGAAACCAAAACCACGGCACGTAAGCAAACTGGATCGTTCTACACTCCGCGTCCTATCGTCGACTACATGGTCGACGAATCTCTAAAGGCACATCTCTCCACGGCAATGCGCGCAACAGGTATGGCGGATGATGTTTTGAAATCTGGATTGGAGGATTTGTTTGCATACAACGAGCAAAAGCCATCGTTCACCGATTCCCAAATTGATCTGCTGCTGGATGCCATTCACAACTGCAAGATTCTCGACCCCGCGTGCGGTAGCGGCGCCTTCCCAATGGGCATGCTACAAAAGCTGGTTTACCTCATTCACAAACTTGACCCGGACAACGAGAAATGGATGCAGCTACAGATCGACAAGGCCAGTGCAATCCCCGATTCGTCAGCGCGCAATGCCGCGATAAAAGCGATCGAGCAGGACTTTGCTGACAATGAAGACGACTATGGCCGTAAGCTGTATTTGATTGAGAACTGCCTGTACGGAGTCGATATTCAGCCGATCGCGATTCAGCTTTCCAAGCTGCGATTTTTCATCTCATTGGTATGCGACCAAAAAACCAACCGCAGAAAAAAAGACAACCACGGCATCCGCCCGCTTCCCAACCTCGAAACAAAGTTTGTTGCCGCCGATACATTAGTATCCTTGCAAAAGGATGAGCAAAAAGAGCTTTACGAAAGTGCCAAGGTAAGGAAGCTTGAATCTGAATTGCAGCGGGTTCGTCATGACCACTTCGCGACGACGACACGACAAAAGAAACTTTCCTTGCAGAAACGTGATTTGGAAATACGAGACCTGATCGCAGCAGAGCTTGAACAGGGGGCGTTTTGGGACCAAACGACGGCGCGACAACTAGCGGACTGGGATCCTTTCGATCCGCAGTCATCCGCTGATTATTTCGAGCCTCTCTGGATGTTTGACAAGTCCATTGGTGATGGATTTGATGTCGTGATTGGAAACCCTCCTTACGTTCAAATTCAGAAATTCCCAGCCAGCCAAAAAGCAATTTGGGTGGATCAAAAATACAACACCTATGCCGCAACCGCTGACATCTACTGCCTGTTTTACGAGCGTGCCGTTCAGTTGCTGCGGAAGGGCGGGCAGCTCTGCTACATCACATCGAATAAATGGATGAGAGCCGGTTACGGCAGCAAGTTGCGTGATTTCCTTTCCTCGAAAGTCAACACACGAGCAATCCTCGATTTTGGAATGGCTCAAAATTTTGGCGCTGCCACAACCTACACCTGCGTCGTTCAGGTGACCAACGCCCCCTCCCTTTCACAAACACTCTCGTGCTACGCGGTCGATGATCGAGCTGCCATGTCCGACCCGTCAACCTATTTTAATCAGAACCATGTTGAGCAAACACATCTCGACGAAAATCCGTGGGTTGTTTTATCGAAGGATCGACAGCGGATTAAAGAACTTGTTGAAGCACAAGGCGTCCCACTGGAAGCGTGGGACATCAATATAAATTATGGCATAAAGACAGGTTTCAACGACGCATTCTACGTCACTCAGGAACAGCGTGATGCTTTTGTGGCGGAAGACCCAGCCAGCGCCGAACTACTGGTACCGTTGCTTCGTGGGCGCCATGTTGAGCGATATAAAACGAACTGGGATGGAACATGGATGATTGCGACGTTTCCTGCGTTGCAGTTAGTGGAAGGCGATTTGCCTACTCCAATTCTCAAACATTTGATGATTCACCGTGAACGTCTTGAACCAAAGCCGCGCGATTGGACTGGCTCTTGGAATGGGCGCAAGGCTGGATCTTACGCATGGTTTGAAACCCAAGACGTTATCGGGTACCACGAGGAGTTTCGCATACCCAAAATAATTTATCAGGAGATCGCAACAACACTACCTTTTTATTACGACGCAGACCAGATGTTTATGGATACGACATGTTTCATGATCACGTCCAGAGAAGGCAAATTGGGGTTTTTGACGTCGGTTTTGAATTCGTCAATTTTCCGCTGTTGCTTCAAAGACAACTTTCCGGAGTATTCAGGAAATGCTTATCGGGTAAAGAAAATATTTGTTGACCGGATTCCAATTCGTAAACCAACTGATTCCTCAGTGGAGATTTTCGAAGCCGCTGTCAAGTTGGTTCAGCTTGCAAAAAGAACGCTTCATGGATCGCACAAATTTCTTGAAGACCTAATCGACGCTTGTGTAATGGAATGCTATTTCCGAGACCACATGGCAGAGCTAGACCTGCTATTTCTTGATGACTTGGCTCCTCTTCTGGAAAACTACGACTCCTCAGCTAGTGAAAGTCAACAAAACGAATTTCTTGAGAACCTCTATCAAGCACTGAACGCTCCTGAATCCCCTATCCGCAATCGCCTGCTTCGCTTGACTGCTGACAGCCCTGAGCTATTGGCGATCATCAAGCAAGAAGGCGCCGTATGACATCAACCCTACAGCGGATCGAAATACGCAACTTCAAAGCCTTTCGTGAATTCAACCTCGATCTCGAAGGGCAGCACCTATTGGTTTACGGCCCGAACGGATCTGGAAAATCCTCGCTCTACTGGGCACTCCACACGTTCCTGCAAAGTGGCAAAAAGCAGTCAATCGAAAAGTACTTCGATCCCAGCAACAACCAGAACTTGCTAAACATTCACGAAGATGCACAGGCGGTTCCCGGAGAGATCGCGGTTACATTTCGTGACGCCAGCACAAAAACTGACACGACTCACAGGATCAGCCACACCGATCACGGGACGAAGCAGGTCCCATTGGTTACCAAGGGAGAACTGGCCAGCGATTTCATCACGTACCGTTTCTTCTTTGGGTTTAGCCATTTTCGAAACTCTCAATCCTTTGATCTCTGGCCTCTGTTTGAAAAAGAGATCCTACCTTTCTGCCGATCCACAGATGGTGGCAGTGCAGAAGCCAAATGGCTATCAATCAAATCAGAGGAACCGAATCCGTATGGTGAACGAGGGACAGCAGGCTCAGACAACTACGACCGATTTCGCCGCCGGACGGAAGGTTTCGCCCAAGTTCTTGATCCAATCGTGGACTCCATAAGCCAGCAGGCACAACTGTTTTACCAGCATTGAATGCTGCAATTAGAGCAACCGCGAAAGCCGCTCTTGTAACTCCCTCCAAAGCGAATGCAGTGTCGGCATATATCGACGGCCAATTGGAACACCATCGCAAGAAAACGTTTCGGGAAGAGTACTTGAAGATGCTCGCCGATCATGAGGTTGAATATGATCCAAAGTACCTATGGGAATAACTATCAATGTGTCGCCCTCCGGGCTTGAGCGCAACACAGCCAATGTCCGGTGGCTGACGCCACCGGCAATGATGTACCGCCCACCAGGCTAATCGCCATTTTCAACAACCACACCGGTCACATCGACCGTAGCACACCAGATTTTGGTACCGGTGTGTCGGATTGGGGCAGTCAACAAGCTGGGGGGCCAAGTGGCTCTGCCAGTCCAACAACATCGTTAATCCTTCACGATTCAAACGCCTTCAACTCCACTTGGCCAGCATAAGGTTTGACCCTGAATACACGCTTTGGCAAAAGTCCTCTTGATGAGCGCGGGAATATGCTCCGTCAGCTTCGATTCTGTCGTATCTCTCTACAACAGCGATTCTCGATTTACTCGTTTGATACAGTGAAATCTCCACCGTTTCGACGCCAGCGGCACGCCCAAGCATCGTTGTAAATGTCTCATTCTCAGGAAGGTGTGAAAAATAGTGGGAAGCGAATTTGAGAATATGAGTACTTGGCGAGTTTCCCATAGGGAGAAAGAATTCGTTGCCATCGACTTTTACTGGTAGCTTATCTTGAGCGCCAGCCAGCGATAATCGAACCTCCTCTTCACCCGCAACTTCCGCAAACGCGAATTGGTCACCTCTTGACCAACCTGCAAGTTGCTCTTGAGAAATTGGTTTGTATTCATCTTTTCGGATTGGAGATTTGCCTTCCGGCAGGATCGTGAGTGCGCCAGCGCAGTCGCCACCGATTCGTTTCAACAGCTCATAGTGGTTGCCAACTGAGATACCTAGCTTTTCACAAGTTCGTTTTCGGATCGCTTCCTCAGGCAGCAAGTTGACGAAAAAATAGTTTGCGGTTTGTCTTCAACTGAATCAGCGGTCAATGGAATTGAAATGGAAATTGGAAATGACGTTTCATTTTTTAACCAAGACTCCAAGTAGGTGAATTGAATATTGACGCCATCATTTGTAGAGATCTGGCCAATCAGTTGATCATCAAAAAATACGTCCAAGTTTGGCTTGCTTGCGATGTAGTTATCTTCGTTCATTAATTCGGAGCTCCAGGCCAAGAAGTTGCGCAACTTTGAGCGTTTTTCCTATTTGTGCTGTTGGCTTTCCCCTTTCGAGTTCTGACAAGAAGCGCACGCCGACTCCAGCGAGTGCAGCAGCTTTCTTTTGAGTCAGCTTTACCTTTTTTCTGCGTTCACGGATGACGCCTCCCAAGTCTTCGGGCGTTTTGATTAACACGTCCATAATTTTACCGTTCGGGATCAATTGTGGTGGCTTAACTTGATTCGGCTTAAAATAATACCGTTCGGGACAAACATACTCCAGAATTGCAAAAACGAGCCAGAAAAGTACCGATCGGTATTATTTTCCCATTCTTATTGGATGAAAAAGAACGCAAAACGACCTGTAACTTTACAAATGAGAGGGAAAAGCCCTTTAACTGTAATTGGAATAATCCGTGAATTGGACAGAGGAATTCTTAAATGACGTTCCAGTCAAGTTCCAGAAACAAACCCACGCCGCCGTAAATGAAGGATATCTCAAGTCCGAATTTCAGGTCGAATCGCAAGGACTTGGACTGCCCGAAAAGAAAACCTTCTCCCGTGGCAAAGACGAGCTCAGATCGAACATAGAATCAAATCAGCAGCATTGAAGTTTGGTGAGCCAGCCAAAGTCACCACTGACGAGCGCTCACCGCCTGCCAAGCCATAACAGGCCTCCTCACCTTCGTCGGGAGCACCGCGTTACGATTGGCGGAGACAGGAAGAGTCTAAGTTTGGAAACATCGGTTCGGCAATTCAGAAGAGCCCCAACGTGCGATACTGAGCTTCGCAAAGTCAAGCAGCCGATTCCGGTCACGTGGTGTCGCCATTTTTCAATAGACTCAAGCGAAGGTGGTGTGTCGGACTGAAGTAGTATTTGAATCGTTTCGTTTAGAAGATAGCCAACCTTCACCGCTTACGACATCGACCAAAAACTGCTGCGGGCGGCTCAATCGGGGCTCATTCCTTTGCCAACTTTAGTAGGCCGCTAACCAATCCAGAAGCGTCTGCTCGAATGTCTTCATTTTCTGGGTCACCAAGAAACTCAGCCACTCGCTTCGCGCCGACGGAGTCGATACTCGTGAAGTCCTCCTTAAGTATTTTCAACGCCGATTGAGTTGGATCTTCCCCAAGTAATGGCTTAAGGCGTTCGAACACACTCGCTATATGTTGCATTGACATTCCAGTGAAGCTTGGATGTTCTTAATTCGTTAGCTGCCTCGTTCGCTCTTTCTGGGTGGGATTTCAAATCCAGATAGGTTTGCAGAGGGCTAACGCACTGGGTATCGAACAAATCCTGACTTTCGCTAAAAACACCATTGTCGTCGGGGACTACGATCCACAGGTTTGCGCCTCTCGGTTCATCCGAAAATTCAATTTCATTGAGCAACGAGTTTGAAGGCATTGAACTCAAGTAAACGGTAGAAAGGCGAAATGCGGTAAACTGTGTGTAGAGCCAAGCAGCTCCAAGTCCAGTCATGGCATATTCAACATTCATTCGCCTAAGTTTGTCCGCCAACTTCTCTTGAAGTTCGCCTCCAGTTCGAGCTGAGACATGACCTTTCAAGGTCCGACTTCGATTGAAATCGTAGACTGCGTGCCACGCATCCAGCAAGACATCCGGATTGGAAGGACGGACAGTCCCATCTTCGTTTTGTTCTACTAGATCTTGATTGCGAAGGCGGCCAACGATCCTGCTAACGTATCCGTCGCCAAGCCCTGTTCGACGAGCAATCTCTGCCTGTGATTGAAAAACTTTCGGCAAGGCTAACAGCTGTCGTGCAATCCTGGAACTCTTTGGGGCAAATGCATTTGGCGGCCGTCCTCGTTTGGTAAACTTGTTTGGCTGGCCTTGGATCCAGATTCTTAAATCCGATGCAACAATTTTTGCGTTGCCTGAGAGGTCAAGCCAGGACATTTGTGATTCATCGCAGATGCGGCGACCGACTTCTCCCATAAATGGAACAATTATTAGAGGGGGCGTTTTTGAGTCGCCGTTAACAAACTGCGACAAGTCAAACTGCGACAAGTCATTCACGGCCGATGTGATTGAAGCGATAGTCGCGTTTGTTTTGTATTCGCCAACGAACCTGTGTTTGGGAGATGAAATCGCGAAGTCGACATTTTGGGATTCACTCACATGGACTAAATGGATTTTGTCCCGAGGACATTCAAGCAGACTTGCGAGAATCTCGGCGATTAGGTTGGCGGCTTGCTTTTCAGTAAGTGTCGTCATTCCTTACTGAAATAGCACTCCTTAATAAAATGTCAAACGTGATTATTTAGTAAGGTTCAGCCTCGATACCATTAAAAAAAACTCGTCAAAACAGGAAAACCCAACAGTGGTAAAAAATTAACTAGTGTCATTCCCTTTTGGTGGACATCGCTACTACTGTCTTGTCGGGTATAGTCCGGCGTTGATCTTTGAAAACCAAACAGCCAATTTCGGAATCTCCATTACCACCACTCCTGGTTTGCTGGGGGCTGGAACCCACGATGGCCTTGCGCTGGGGTGTTAAAAGATTGGTGTTGCAGTCACTTCCTTCTTGCGCAAGATCTGTTCCTCCTTACCGGGCAGCAAGTCTTGGCATCTGAGGGCGTGAGTTGTTTTTCCGATGAACGTTTCAGCCCATTCTTTGAGGTGCTTGGTGCGGCATGTTTCCATCGCTTGCGTCACGCGCTCAAGAGTTGGCTTGGCAACCGCTGCGGCCAGCGTCAGAATTTGACGAGTGATACTTCCGGTGGTTTTCTCGTCTGCCATCCACTTGCCTTTACCAATTAGAGACTCGAGTACCTCCGTTGAGGCGGGCAGACCGTCAAAAGCAATCGCCCGCCCACACTGTTCCCGGCAAATCGCCAGCATCGCGTTAGTGAACTGGATTATTTCTTCATCGCGCGATTCAATCTGTAATGACTCCAGTAAATTCATCAAC